>DMNE01000299.1:0-9473 GCA_003453735.1 Nitrospiraceae bacterium
CTTTTCATCTATGCCTTTATGAATATCGGCGCATTCACCGTCGTGATCATGCTGCGAACCGAGAAATGCAAAGGGGACGAGATCTCTGACTACGAGGGACTCGCAAAAGCCCATCCCCTTGCAGCGGCCCTGATGCTCATCTTCATGTTTTCNNTTCATCGGAAAGTTCTACCTCTTCATGGCTGCGGTGAATGCGGGCTATACATGGCTCGCCATTATAGCCGTGATCTTTAGCGCCATATCGGCATACTTCTATCTCAGAATAGTCATATACATGTATATGCGGGACCCAAGGGCTGAACTTAACCTTTCCACATCCAAAGCCACACGCCTCACCCTGGCAGTTACCGGCCTCGCTGTGCTCTTCATCGGGATTCTTCCCTCAAATGTGATTGATCTGGCACGGTCGACGGTGATGGGTTTTTAACTGCTGGCGGTTCGATCTTAGACTGCGAAACCTCTTTTTTTCTTCCTCAGGATACCGACCTGCTGCCCAATGGAGTCTATAAATTCATGCTGCCTTTGGACCGTTTATAACCATAGACAAATATTCCACTATGTCATTCGAATCGTTCTACTGACGATTCACATACCGGGATTTCGCCGGCAACAGGCGGAGGGATCTCTCCCTGCGGCTTGCTCTTTGGATCAGGTGACAGGGAGGATCGGGAATCTCTAGGCCGCCTGTACGCTAGAGGCGCTGCTGGGGTCTTCCGGGAAANNTTTTTTTCATGCCTCTGGTAAACTCTCTGTGAACTATACCCGATTTACCGCAGGGATTGCACACTGGGCCGTTTCTGCAGGGGAAATATGAAACGACTGAAAAGTAAGCGCAGGGAAACCAAATTAGCGGAGAAGATATGGAAATTTACACTGCTGAGAAATTGCATGTGTCGAGGCNNACGGCAATGAAATATAACGATGCCATTGCCTACCTCTATGCCCTGCAGAAGCACGGCATCAAGCTAGGACTTGATAACACCAAAAGGCTCTTATCGCTGTTGGGCAATCCCCAGGATTTTTTTAAGGCTGTCCATGTAGCAGGCACCAACGGCAAAGGCTCTACTTCTGCTATGATCGCCTCTGTATTGAGAAGTTCCGGTTTTACGGTAGGGCTCTTCACCTCGCCTCATCTCGTCAGTTTTACTGAGAGGATCAGGACGGATAATGTTGAGATATCGGAGCAGGAGGTCGTGGAGCTCACCGGAGAGATTAAAGGGGTCATAGAAAAAAGCAAAACATCAGATATCCAGATATCCCCTTATTCTGCCCCTGCCGAAGGGGGGCGAAGCGGAGATGAGGACCCTTTCTTACCCACGTTTTTCGAGTTTGTGACGGCGATGGCCTTTCTCTATTTCAAGAGAAANNAGGAATGGGCGGGCGGCTGGATGCAACCAATATCCTTTACCCTGCTGTATCGGTGATTACCCGCATATGTTTTGATCACCAGGAATTCCTCGGTGAGACGTTAAGGGAGATCGCAGCAGAAAAGGCAGGGATAATAAAAACAAGCGTACCGGTTGTCTGTTCAGCACAAGAGCCGGAGGCGCTGGAAATGATCGAGGCAAAGGCATCGGAAGAAGGAGCTGAACTCTTCGTATGTGGCAGAGACTTTACCTCCTGTTTAGTGCAGAGTACTATGGACGGTATTACCTTTGACTATCAAGGATCGCAGAGAGTCGACACTCTCCGTGTCCCCCTCTGCGGAGTGCATCAACTCGAAAATGCATCTGTCGCTGTCAAAGCGATGGAGTTGATTATGGAGAAAGCATCCGTCACCCTGCAATCTGTCAGGGAAGGGCTTGCCCGTACCACATGGCGTGGCAGATTAGAGTTAATTAAGGGAGAAAGGTATAGGTATGACCTCTTAATAGATGGTGCGCACAACCCTGCCGCAGCGCAGGCGCTTGCCGAAGCTTTGAGGAGATATTTTGTCCCGTCTTATGGGGAGATCATTCTGATACTCGGGATCATGGCTGACAAGGATATAGAGGGGATTATGCGGCCTCTCCTGCCAATCGCATCGGAGGTAATCTTCACGGCACCCGGTTACGAACGGGCTGCAGCTCCGGAGAGACTCGCAGAATATGCCAAATCCATCGGGTTCACATCGACGGTAACAACCTCTGTTAAAGAGGCCTTGGACAGGGCAGCAAAGACAATGGAGCGTTATCCCTCATCCGAAGCGCGCCACCTGCTCGTAATCACCGGTTCCTTCTACACCATCGGTGAGGCAAAGGTAGTCCTCGGCCATAAAGGCATCCTCACGGGGTTGAGGGAATGAGAACCTCAGAGCAGACAGCAGGGATGAGAGAGCACAAATTCTTCTTCGAAAACTCCCGCCCCTTCATTTCCCCCCTTGAAGAGGCGGAATATAGAGAGAGTTGTACCATTTCGTACTCCCCCGTGAGCAATGCGCCCTCAAGGGCTTCTATTGTTGTCTTTTGTTCTGTGTTGTTTATCCTCTATTGCATTCTCTGTTCCGTTGTCTCCTGCCTTGCAGAAGAAGGTTCTTCGGACTTTCGTGCGGAAGAATTTGTGGGCAAATACTCAGTGAAGCAGTTATGTGATGCACTTAAAACCTCCAAGGTACTAAATGAAAACGAAAAATGTGACACTGTGGACGACCTTAATCAGCTCTTACGACGTGCTGACTTATATAATAAAATAACAGCAGCAGGTCATTTGCAACCCTCTGAGAATCTCATGAAATTAAACGAAACTTATGATAAAACAAAAAAAGATGATGACCTAAAAAAACTTAACCGGCGTGCTTTAGAAGAGTTTTACCCGCAGGAAACTCCGAAGAGATTAGAAAACGAGACAACCATACAATCAGACGCCCTTGATTATGAGGAAACGGCATCTACCTATACTGCAAAGGGTCATGCAAAAGTGGAACGGGGGCTATCGAAAATAGAGGCTGCTGAGATCATCTACAACGAAGAAACCTCGGAGGTGCATGCAGAGGGCGATGTCGTCTACGAAGACCCAGCCGTAATCATACGGGGGACGCGGGCAGAGTTAAACCTTGACGATAAAACTGGCGTGCTGTACGAGGCAAAGGTATTTTCCAAGAAGGACAACTTTCATATAACAGGTCCGGAAATAGATAAGATCAATGAAAACGAATACACTCTGAAGAAGGCGTCGTTTACGACCTGTGATGCGCCGGTGCCGGCCTGGTGCTTTAACGGCAAGGACGTCGATCTCCTCATGGGTGAGAAACTAAAGTCAAAAGATACTACATTCGCGATAGAAGGTCTGCCCGTACTCTATGCCCCGTATCTCTCTGTCCCGGTGAGCAATGAGAGGAAATCGGGCCTGCTGATACCTTCCATCGGGTATGTAAAAACACAAGGCCTCCATTATGAGCAGCCGCTCTACTGGGCAATTTCGGAAAACAGCGATGCCACGTTCATACTCGATGAATACAGCAGTAGGGGAACCGGGCTGGGGGCAGAATACCGCTTTCTGGAGCCCGACGGGTCAAAAGGGAATTTCTGGACCTACCATCTCAGGGATAATGTGTTGGGGCAGGATTTCTGGGTTGCCCGGGACACTTACGAAAACAGACAGAACGGGAGCAACGTAACCGGCTACCTCAATGTGGACTATATCAATTCGTCTCTCTTTTACACCGAGTATAATCCCTATCTGATCAGCCCAAACAATTCTATAGCAAGCGCTTCGTCCTTCCTGAGTGGGATTACGCAAAGATTCCTGGAATCAACCGGGGAGGTTTCCGCTCGCCTGGAGACCTCCCGCTTGTATCTGGATTCACAATTCCTTGTTGACCTCCAAAGCGGAGCGGGTGCTTCTCAGACCCTCCAGAAACTTCCGGAAATCGGCTATTTCATGAATCCTCGGCCGATCGGTCCTCTCGTNNCCCATGATACTCTATAGCTTTGGCAGTGATGTTACCGTGACACAGGCCTTAGGGTTGAGAGAGACAGCCTACTCCATTTCCGGCACTGATAGCTTTGGAAGTACACCTCACCGGGAAAGTTTCGATTACTCGATAACCGCACAATCACGGCTGATGAAGCAATACCCGTCATTCGTGCACATTATGGAACCGTCCGTGCAGTTCACATACAGCCCCCCTGCCGAATCCAATCTTCCGCTCTTTGATTCCACTGAACTCTATCAAAAGACCTCAGCCGTCCAATTCTCCCTGCAGAATTGGTTGATGGACAAAGACGGTGAATTTCTCGTCCTGAGGCTGACTCAGGCCTATGATGGGTACACAGATCCCCATGCCCTGCCGCTCGCCCTCCAGGCGGCAGTCCTCAGGCCTCTCGTTGTCAGGGCAGAGGTGGATTACGATGTTCCCTCCGGCACTTTCGAAAAAATAAACTCTGATGTACGCATCCCGCTGTTCGGGACCGCTTCGTTGTCCGTAGGCGAACGTTACAGTGATCCTGACAATATCCTCACGTATACGTTTGGTCTCAACTACCCATTTTCTAAAACCCTTTCATTCGATGGTATTACCTGGTTTGATGTGCGAAACGGCGGATTTCAAGAGGCCATCGCAAAGCTTACTTATCAGAAACAGTGCTGGGGTATGACCATGATATATACAAAAAGTACGACTAATTACGGCATATCGGTGCTCTTCAACTTACTGGGACTCGGCACGATTCGGTTATTCTGAACCTCTCTGCGTTGTCCCGATAAGCCCTTCGATCAAGCCTACCGCCTCATGCAGAGGAGTTCTATCCATCTCTACCAGGAGTTCCGGATCGAGAGGTTCCTCATACGGCGCCGAAACCCCGGGTACGGGCCAGCCGGCTTGTCCCTTTGCATACACCCCCTTTGGTGCTCCGTGCGTCTCCCGTCTTTGCCTTTCCCGGAGCATACAGAGTTCAACAGGACATTTCAGATAGACTTCGCGGTATCCCGGTATCACACTTCTAGCCAGTTCTCTCCACCGCCGCAAGTTGCCTGTTGCATCGATAACCACAGTATGGCCATACACCACGAGGGTGCGCGCCGTATAGACGAGGCACCGGTATACGATATCCCTCTCCCGCTCAGAGTAAGTCGGCTTAGGCGTTACGACCTTCCTCAATTCATCCATGCACAGCACAACAACATCAGGATGAAGCTTCTTTATCTCTTCCGCAATGGTGCTCTTCCCGCTGCCTGGAAGACCTGTCAACCACAGTGCCCCTACATGCATATCACCTTCATCTTAACAGAACCGTTGCGCGGCTGCCATTTTCTCAGCCTTGATTCCCCTCTGTATCGGCAGCTTTTGTGGTATAATATTAATCTCTTGCAGGTATCCTTTCAAACCATGAAGAAACAGTATGCGATAGGGATAGACATCGGAGGCACCAATCTGAGGGCGGCGTTAGTGTCTCGGGAAGGTGAAATTGTCAATAAGATAAAAGTGCCTTCCCTAGAGCGGCTAGAGGAGTCACTTCTGAACGCAGTTAGTGAGGTATTTACGGATGGCGTAACGGCGATAGGTATCGGGGCGGCTGGATTGATAGACAGAGAAACGGCAACGGTCGTTGTGTCACCGAATCTTCCCTCAATCGAAGGGGTGAACGTCGTAAGGATGCTGCGGGATAAGTACGGAATACCGGTATTTCTTGAGAATGATGCAAATGTTGCTGCCCTCGGTGAGAGATGGATGGGGGTGGGAAGAGACTTCAAAAACTTTGTCCTCTTCACCCTCGGAACCGGCATAGGCGGAGGAATAATCTACGATGGAAGATTGATGAACGTCGCGGCTGAGATTGGCCATATGAGCATCATCGCCAATGGGGTGAAATGCTCCTGCGGCAACCACGGCTGCCTTGAATCGTATGCGGCTGCAAAGGCCATGCTCAGTTACGCAATAACCGCCCTGGAACACGATGCTGCAAGCACCTTGAAAGAACGCCATCAGGGCAATATTTACAAACTTACACCGGAGGACATCTATCAAGCGGCACTGGAAGGTGACAACCTCTCACGGGATGTGTTACGGGAGGCAGGGAAATATCTCGGGGTCGGCATTTCGAATATCATCCACACCTTCAGCCCTGAAGCAATAATACTTACCGGAGGTCTCATGGGCGCGTGGAATATCTATATCCGGGAGGCTATCAAAGAGGTATCACGACGCACATTGAAGCACCTCTTTGACAACGTTACGATTGTCCCCTCGTCCTTACTCGATGACGCGGGCATTGTAGGGTCTGCATACCTTGCCTTCAGCGGTCTCTCCTGCTGATACGGTTATGCGGAAAACGATAAGAAACTTTTCGATAATCGCACACATCGACCATGGGAAATCTACCCTCGCTGACCGCTTGCTGGAATACACGGGAGCTTTAAGTTCGAGGGAAATGATGGCGCAAGTCCTCGACTCCATGGACCTGGAGAGGGAACGAGGCATTACTATTAAGGCCCATGCAGTAAGGCTCAATTACCTGGCGGCCGATGGAAAGCAGTACATCCTGAATCTCATCGATACCCCCGGTCATGTCGACTTTTCTTATGAGGTTTCTCGAAGTCTTGCCTCGTGCGAAGGCGCATTGCTCATTGTGGATGCCACGCAGGGGGTCGAGGCCCAAACGGTGGCGAACACCTACCTTGCAATGGAGCACAACTTGGAGATAATCCCTGTTATCAATAAAATAGACCTACCAGCCTCAGAGCCTGACAGGGTAAAGGTGCAGATAGAGGAGATCGTCGGTATCGACAGCTCAGAAGCCATCCTTGCCAGTGCGAAAGAGGGGATAGGAACAAAAGAGATCCTAGAGACGATCGTCCGGAAGATTCCTCCGCCCGGAGGGGACGCCGCCAACCCTCTTAAGGCGCTTCTCTTCGACTCGTGGTTTGATAATTATCAAGGCGTCATCGTCCTTGTCAGGATATTTGATGGGAAGGTGAAGGCAGGGATGAAGGTCAGGCTTATGAGTACGGGTAAGGACTTTGAGGTCTCTCAGGTCGGAGTCTTCACGCCCAAGATGGAGACCGCTGAAATGCTTTCCGCGGGCGAGGTCGGATACATCATCGCAGGGATAAAGAGCGTAAGCGACACACAGATCGGCGATACCATCACGGATACGGAGAATCCCACAAAAGAACCCTGTCCTGGGTATAAAGAGATAAAGCCCATGGTATTTAGCGGTCTTTACCCAACAGAGACTCATCAGTATACGGGACTGAAGGATGCTCTCGACAAATTGAGGCTAAACGATGCTTCTTTCTCATTCGAGCCGGAGACATCCTCTGCTCTCGGATTCGGCTTCAGGTGCGGATTCCTGGGACTTCTCCATATGGAGATCATCAGGGAAAGGCTCGAGCGGGAATTTGGCTTGTCCCTCATAAGCACCGCTCCAACTGTCGTCTACAGGGTGACGGATATGAAGGGAAACGTCATATTCGTGGACAACCCGACGACACTCCCTGAAAGGTTTCTCATGGTCGAGGAACCCTTTGTCAAGATAACCATCTTTGTGCCCCAGTCTTATATCGGTTCCATCCTCGACCTCTGTCAGGAAAAGCGAGGGGTACAGAAAGACTTTACCTACATCGGCAAAGACAGGATCATGGTCATCTACGATATTCCCCTCAACGAGATACTGTGGGATTTCTATGACCGGTTAAAATCCCTTTCGAAAGGATACGCTTCTATGGATTATGAGTTTACCGGATACCGGGAAGCGGATCTCATCAGGCTTGATATCCTGCTGAATGGAGAGCCCGTGGATGCCCTTTCCTTGATAGTTCATCGTGATAAGGCGTATTATAAGGGGAGGCAGATAGCAGAAAAATTACGAGAGGTCATTCCACGACAACTTTACGAGGTTGTGATACAAGCAGCGGCGGGAAGCAAAATCATTGCGAGGGAGAGTGTAAAGGCGCTGCGAAAAGACGTTCTTGCGAAATGTTATGGAGGTGACATAACAAGAAAGAGGAAGCTTTTGGAGAAACAAAAGGAAGGCAAGAAACGCATGAAACAGGTCGGAAGGATAGAGGTTCCTCAGGAGGCGTTCCTTTCTGTGCTCAAGGTAAAGTAATCCATTACGGTTTCCATGTGTGCGCGGAAAAAACATTTGAAGACAACCCGGAGACTGCCGGCGGAATGGGAAAGAGCAGTGACGGCAAAGTTTCCTGCATAACGCCTGCACCCAAGGTACTCTTTCTGCAGCCAGCTCTCAACTTTGATACGGAGGAAAGGATAACGGTGAAAAAAGACAAGAAAGCGATTCTCTGGGAATATACCAAGGCTATTGTTACCGCACTTGTGCTCGCCCTCTTTATAAGGGCATACTTCATCCAAGCATTCAAGATACCCTCGGGCTCTATGATACCCACCCTTTTAATCGGTGACCACATCCTGGTCAACAAATTTATCTACGGGACGGTGATCCCTTTCTCCGATAAAAGGATTCTCATAGTCAGAAAGCCTGAAAGAGGTGATATAATGGTATTTAAATATCCTGAAGACCCCAGCAGGGATTTCATAAAACGGCTCATTGCCGTGGGAGGCGATGTGATCGAATCGAAAAACANNTAGGGCAGCCCAGGGACAACTTCGGGCCCTTCATTGTTCCCAAGGGAAAGTATTTCATGATGGGTGATAACCGTGATCAGAGCTATGACAGCAGATACTGGGGGTATGTCGATATGAGCCAAATAAAAGGTGAAGCTCTCATTATCTACTGGTCTTGGGATAGCAACAACAACTGGCCGAGATTCGGAAGAATAGGGAAGTTAGTAAAGTGAAGCGTCTACAAAGTTGCATTGTGCCGCAGGGAGGCTTTGTGAAGGGCCTCCTCGTGATGTTGATTCTCGCAGCCGGGGTATATGCCGGCTATCAGTTCGGCTTGCCCTATTACCGATATGCAGCATTCAAAAGCGACGTAAAAGCGACAGCGCGACTTGACCTCGGAAGTCTTGAGAAGACAAAAAAACAGATTTACGAGGCCGCTCAAGGACTCAATATCCCCATCGAGGAAAAGGACATCATCGTGACACAAAAGGCGAACACGATTCGTGTGGTGACCTCATGGTCCGTGGATGTCGACTTAGCGGGAGTGTATCAAAAGAAATTGGATTTCAAGATCGACACGGAGGAATAATTTGTTTACCGGAATTATTGTTGAACAGGGAGACGTCGTATCCCTGAGACGAAAACATGCAGGGGCCACGCTTACCCTGCGGACCTTCGCCCTTGCACAGGACTCCGCAACCGGTGACAGCATAGCTGTCAATGGAGCTTGTCTCACGGTGGTCAAGGTCCGAGGAAATCTGCTCTCCTTCGATCTCTCTGAGGAGACCGTGAAGTCGACAAACCTTGGCCGGTTGGTGTCAGGGGACAAGGCAAACCTTGAGCCCTCTCTCAGGCCTGACGGCAAATTGGGCGGGCACTTTGTGACCGGTCATGTGGATGCAGTCGGAAGAATTCGTTCAAAGACCGCCATCGGTGATGCCTTCAAGGTTGTCATCGAGGCTCCGTTAAA
>DMNE01000299.1:9497-26027 GCA_003453735.1 Nitrospiraceae bacterium
ACCATCGGGTCCAAGAGGGCGGGAGACACGGTAAACCTTGAGGCTGATATCATTGGAAAGTACGTCGCGCGATTCCTTAACCGAGGAGAATCAAGGGCAGCCGGAAAGGATGAGAACTTCCTGAAATCCTTTTTGCAGGCGCGGTATCTGTAAAGGAGTTACGATGCAGAAATATAAATTCAATACCATAGATGAGGCCATAGAAGATATAGCAAAAGGTCGGATGGTCATCCTCGTTGATGATGAGGACAGAGAGAATGAGGGAGACCTCTGCATGGCGGCAGAGAAAGTAACCTCTGCTGCCATAAACTTCATGGCGAAATACGGCAGGGGGTTAATCTGTCTCTCCCTCTCCCCCCAGCGGGTTGAAGAACTGGGATTACCTATGATGACCGATGAAAACACTTCACAATTCGGCACCGCATTTACGGTTTCGATAGAGGCTAAAAAAGGCGTTACCACAGGCATTTCCGCTGCTGACAGGGCAACGACCATCCTTACTGCCATAGATCCGAAGACAAGACCGGAAGACCTCGCACGTCCCGGCCATATATTTCCCCTCCGCGCAAAGCCGGGGGGAGTGTTGCAGAGGGCAGGGCAGACAGAAGGCTCCGTTGACCTTGCGCGGTTTGCAGGCCTCTCTCCCGCAGGTGTCATATGCGAGATTATGAGTGATGACGGCACCATGGCAAGAGTGCCTGAACTGATGGAGTTCGCATCGAGGCATGCCCTCAGGATAGTGACGGTCAAAGACCTCATCCATCACCGGATACGGACTGATCGGTTTATTAGGAGGGTTTCGGATATTAACCTCCCCACGGATTTCGGGGAGTTTAGGGCTATTGCATACACAAATGATATGGACAACAATGTCCATATCGCGCTCGTTAAAGGCAATATACGGCCTGAAGATGCCGTATTGGTAAGAGTACATTCAGAATGCCTTACCGGCGATGTCTTCGGCTCAAAGAGATGTGATTGCGGAGAACAACTGCACAGGGCGATGGAAAGGATTGACAAAGAACGGAAGGGTGTCATCCTCTACATGAGACAGGAAGGAAGGGGCATCGGCCTTGCGAATAAACTGAAAGCGTATGAACTTCAGGACAGGGGATTGGATACCGTTGAGGCAAACTTGAAGCTTGGCTTCAGTCCCGACTTAAGGGATTATGGCATCGGCGCCCAGATACTTGTTGACCTGGGAGTAAGGAAGATGCGCCTCATGACCAATAACCCGAAAAAGATCGTGGGCCTCGAGGGATACGGGCTTAAGGTTCTGGAGCGGGTGCCCATTGAAACGAGCCCCCATGAAAAGAACATTATCTACCTGAAAACGAAAAAAAAGAAACTCGGCCACATCCTCGAAAACGTCTGAGAGATGTGGCACAGATGCAAAGCGTTCCCTATCGAGAAGGGGAAAGGCGCTGGGGACGTGGATTGAGAGAAACGGGGATTGAACGGTTCGCGGAATACGATGCAGGAAAAGAGAAAACATAGAAGATTCGCCGTGGATATCATGAATATTACGGGCAGGATGACGCTGAGCGGTATGGTGAGGGTCCTCGGTATAAGTGTGAACGGTATTTTGTTGAAAGCGGATATGCGGCTGAACATCGCCAGCGAATATAACCTCAAGCTGCAGGAAAAGGACAAGGTAATCGCTTTGAAGGGCGTGGTAAAAAGTTCGTCATTGAGTGAAACGATAAAGGACGACGCCGGGAACATGGTTCCTATCTATACCGCGGATATTGCCTTCCGAAATATTTCAGACGACATAAGAGCCGAACTCGCACATTTCATCGAGGGATATAGGGAAGAGGAAGCGCGTAAGCTGAGTGCCCTCAGGATTACTATCGATGCCCCGGAACAGGCATCCCCCGGCATCTCCGAGGATTACCGGGTGAAGAAGCTCAGCCTCGGCGGCATGCTCATAGAGAACCGGCACGCAGTGGAAATTGAGACCAGGACGCCTATGGAGATATCCCTGCCGGAGCAGATCCCCGTCAAATTTGTGGGGCGGGTAGCTTCATGCCTCCCCATAGCTGATACAAACCCCACGCATTACGCTATAGGAATAGAGTTTATCGATGTGTCGGAGAAAGACAGGGAAAGGCTTAAGGAATTTATCTACCTGCTCGATACCGAGGAGGAAAACTTTTCAGATATTTGGCTCCGAAAAGACCTCTAAGATCTCTTCAGTGTTCCAGCCGACGAACCAGGCTCCAAGGCGGAGTAGACAACGCTCTGTTCTGTTTGACCCGACCCCGCATGAGTAAGGGGCATGACTTGAGATGAGTGTCGGTGACGTGGAAAATGAAGTCCTCTCCCTGAAGGCCGAAATCAAACGGCTCAGGAAATCCCTGTCAGAGCTTACTCCTCCTCTCTCCGTGCTTCTCAGGAGAAGGGGATTCACTATCTACAAGAAAGAGCCCCCCGCTGATCTCCTCATTCCTGAAGCGAGATTTGTCGACACCTATTACCGCTTTCTCACGAAGTATTCCTTCAGGCTTTTCCTCAGAGACGTCATCAAGCACCAGGAATGTTTCTCTGCCAGAGATGTCAGCCGGTACGCTACGCAACGGGTTACCGCGAATTATATTGAATCACTTCTCCGTATCGGTCTTATCAAAAAAGCGGACGAGGATAATGTATACCGCTTGAATCATCGCCCGATAAGAAGTTTCGGCCCCACCCTCGAATGGTTCGTCTCGGAGATCTTCAAGAGGGAGTTCGCCGCGGAAGCCATATGGGGAATAAAATTTAAGCGACCCGTGGTAGGGGGCGATTATGACCTAATCGTAAAGATCGACGGGTCGATTCTCGACATGGAGATCAAGTCCTCGCCGCCAAAACAGATATACGCCAACGAGATTACGGCATTCTGCGATAGAGTCTTCGATCTCAAGCCTGAGCTTACCATCTTCTTTATCGATACGGAGTTGCGCATGAAAGACAAGATTGTTCCCATGTTCGAGGACGAACTCAGAAGGAGGATACCCGATGACATCACCGCTTTTTTCGGGGTACGTGAATCACTGCGGGTTGAGAGGATTGAAAAAGAGCTCTTCCACATAGAGGAGAAAATCTTTATAATAAATGCTAAAGACAGTATTGTTCATAACATAGAGAGGGTATTAATAAGGTTTTTCAGGAGGACCTATGAGTAACCGGGTAGAAATCTGTGCTGTATGCGCATGGAGAGCAACCTGCCAGAAGAAGTTTTCCCTATCGGGGAAAGACATCCACTGTCCTGATTTCGTGTGGGATGTTTCTCTGAAAGAAATAACCAAGAAAGAAAAAAAATAAGGAGGAGGGAGAAAAACATGCTTCTTAAGAAACTGAAGGGCCTCGTATCGATAAGGAATGGAAAACTCCAGGTAGAAGATCTCGCAGCGGTGAGAAACCTCATGGATGAGGTTGTATACGAAGCGGTCTTTGCCGAGGATGAGGAGACAAAGAAAGATCTCCTGACGTTGATCACAGAGATAGCAAAGGCGGCCGATGCGGTCCCCTCATCCATTCAGGGGCTCTATGAAGAAATGGGAAGAGAGTACCGCGGGTTCACCGTTCCCGCCATCAATATCAGAGGCTTGACTTATGATGTGTCAAAGGCTATCTTCAGAAAAGCGATGGAGAAAAACGTCGGGGCCTTTATCTTCGAGATCGCTCGGTCAGAAATCGGATATACAAAGCAACGGCCCCTCGAATATGCGGCTGTTGTCCTGGCTGCTGCTCTGAAGGAAGGATTTAGGGGTCCTGTCTTTATCCAGGGCGACCACTTTCAACTCGTGCGGAAGAACTATATGTCTGATCCCGCTGCAGAGACAGCCTATGTAAGCGGGTTAATCAAGGAGGCCATCGAAGCCGAATTCTATAACATCGATATCGACTCGTCGACTCTCGTAGACCTTGAGCGGCCAACCATACAGGAACAGCAGCGTCCGAACTTCGAAAAGACGGCGGAGCTGGCATCCATAATACGGAATAGCCAGCCGGCCGGCATCGCTATCTCGGTCGGCGGCGAGATCGGTGAAATCGGCGGCAAGAACAGCACACCCGAAGAACTAAGGGCATATCTCGATGGATTCAGGGAGACGTTCAAAAGCACGGACAAAGGTCTCAGCAAGCTCAGTGTCCAGACAGGCACGAGCCACGGCGGGGTTGTCCTCCCTGACGGAACCCTCGCAAAGGTGAAGATCGATTTTGAGACCTTGAAGAGGCTTTCCGAGATAGCGCGAAAAGAGTACAGTCTCTCAGGTGCTGTTCAACACGGGGCCTCAACCCTTCCTGAGGAGGCATTCGATATGTTTCCGAAAACAGGGACTTCTGAGGTTCACCTGGCAACGGGCTTCCAGAATATCATCTTTGACAGTAAACATCTCCCCGCAGAATTCAGGGCCGAGATGTATTCATTCATAAAACAGGAATATGCAAAGGACCGCAAGGAAGGACAGACAGAAGAGCAGTTCATTTACAGTACAAGGAAAAAGGCGTTCGGGCCTACGAAGAAAAGGTGGTGGGATCTCCCGGCCCGCGTAAAAGAACCCCTCATGAAAGAGTTGGAGGGCAAATTCGCATTGCTCTTTGAAAAACTGAAGGTATCCAATACTGCTGATATCGTGAAAAATACGGTTAAGCCGGTTGCGACGAAGAAAACAATAAAGCCGGAATACCTCGGTTGATGACGGAACAGGCATGACAAAAAAAGGATTTTCGACCCGGTATGAATAAAAAAGGCAAGGAAATTATCGGCATTATAGTGGGCGGCGGGCCTGCTCCGGGAATTAACGGAGTCATAGGTTCAGCGACCATAGAGGCGATAAACCAGGGTAAGAGCGTAATCGGCATTGAAGGCGGATTTAAAAGCCTCTTCGAAGGAACCATAAAGAATATTGTCCCTTTAGGCATTGATGATGTCTCCCGGATACATGCAACTGGTGGGTCGATTCTGGGTACTTCGCGGGAATATCCCGATAAAGTCAAGGAGAAATTCAGGGTGTTGATGAGGACACTGAGGACCCTCAAAATCCGGCACCTTATCACCATCGGTGGGGACGGCACAGCCTATATGTCACGATGGATAGGGCTGGAGGCCAGGGGAGCGTTATCCGTGGTGCATGTTCCGAAGACCATAGACAATGACCTTCTGATTCCCGGTGGTATGCCGACCTTCGGGTATGAGACGGCCCGGCATTACGGTGTGATGCTGGTAAAGCACCTCATGGAAGACGCTAAGACCATGGGAAGATGGTATTTTGTGACGACCATGGGAAGGAATGTCGGCCACCTTGCACTGGGGATCGGTACGGCTTCCGGTGCCACCTTAACGCTCATCCCCGAGGAGTTTTCCGAGCGCAGAATCCCCTGTACAAACGTCGCCGATATCCTTGAGGGTTCCATTATGAAAAGGCTGTCCAAAGGAAAGAACCACGGAGTGGCCATCATGGCTGAAGGGATTGCCGATAAATTCAATATGGAAGAGCTCTCACACTTTGAATGTCTCGAGAAAGATGAAACAGGGAGGGTGAGACTTTCCGAAATACAGTTGGGGAGGATTGCTAAGAGCTTTGTGAGGAGCAGCCTTGAAGAAAGAGGGATTAACATAACCATTGTGGATAAGAATATCGGCTATGAGCTGAGAGCGGCCGACCCTATCCCCTTCGATATTGAGTATACAAGGAATCTGGGCTATGGCGCGGTAAAATTCCTTTCCAGAGGTGGCAGCAACGCCATGATAACCTTCTGCGAAGGAAAACTCGCTTCTGTTTCCTTCGCTGAGATGTTTGACACTGCTTTGCAGAGAATGAAGGTTAGAAAGGTTGATATCAACTCAGAGAGCTACGAAGTGGCAAGAAAATATATGATACGGCTTGAAAGAGAAGACTTTACCCCGCAGTACCTCGTACGTCTTGCAAAGGCAGCAAAGATGACCCCTGGGGATTTCAGGAAGAGGTTTGAGCCTCTCTGTTCATAAATACAATAACCGCCTACCGAGCCATGCCCCTGCTGACCAGTTCACTGAAAAACGGGGAATTATCGCAAAATTTAAGCCCGGACTCCTGGGTTATTTTTCCTTCTATACAGAGTTTTGCAAGACTTTGATCGATCGAGATAAAATCATCTGTTGACTGTTGCAGCATGCTGCGTATCTGATGGGTCTTCCCTTCCCGGATGAGATTTCTGACCCGGTAGGTGTTCGCGAGTTTTTCATAGGCAAGTATCCTCCCTCCCCCATCCTTCAGGGGAATCAATCTCTGGTTGAGAATAAGGAGGAAATTCTCTGCAAGCTGCACCCTTATCGGCTGCTGTTTCTGCGGCGGAAATATGTCAATGATTCTATCTATGGTTGAAGTGGCCGTATTGGAATGGAGGGTAGTGAGAACGAGATGGCCGGTCTCTGCAGCCTGGAGGCCTATCGCAAAGCTTTCCGGATCACGCATCTCTCCGATAACAATAACATCAGGGGACTGCCGGAAGACATGCCTAAGCCCTTCATGAAAAGAGGTTGTATCAATACCTACTTCCCTTTGGTTGACATTGCTCGCCTTGTGCTTATGGAGGTACTCTATGGGGTCCTCTATGGTTAGGATATTGCACTTCCTCTTGGTGTTGATGATGTCGACCATGGCCGCCAGCGTGGTCGTCTTGCCGTGGCCTGTCGGACCGGTAATCAATATGAGTCCCTGTGTCTTCAACGCAAAGTCCTGTATCCATGAAGGCAATCCCAGCTTTTCGATGCGGGGGATGATTTCGACAATGTGTCTTACCGCTATAGAGACGGAGTTTCTCTGCTGGTATATGTTTATCCTGAACCTCCCGAACTCCGGAAAAGTATACGCAAAATCCAGTTCCTTCTCCCTTTCGAACTCTTCCCTCTGATGGGCGGATAATAAGTCTTGGGCGTAATTCTTAACCTGTTGCGGGGTGAGCGAAGAATGAGAGATCCTCTTGATCTCATTATCCTTCTTCAGACACGGAGGGACACCTGCCGTGAGGAGCAGGTCCGATGCTTCTTCGGCAACAAGCGCCCGGAAAAGACGCTCCAAATCCATGAGATCGACATCCACGCCCCGCTTCTGCTCGTTGATCCGTTCGAGCTCTGCGCCATTGAAAGGTTTATCAAGCTTTTCCCCGAATTCCTCAAGGCGCTTTATCACAGCCGTCATCTGATAGTGCGGGACAACAACGGGCTGCAGAGGCCTGCTGACGCGGAATTCAAGGTCTCTGATTACCGAGACGTCATGGGGATTTACCATCGCCAGCGTGATACCTTCATCACGGTTCGCAAGGGGCAGAACCTTATATTCCTTTATCTCCTTAAAAGGAAGGATTTCAATAACCGAGGGTTCGATCGTCAGTTTATAGAGATTTGCGGTCGAGACATTCAATTGCCGCCCCAAAAAGGCGAGCAGCTCCTCAGCATCAATATGACCGCGTTCAACTAGTATCGAGCCGATGCGCTCTCCGGATTGTGATTGAACCCTCAAGGCCTCCTTCAATTCATTCTGGGTTATCCGTTCAGCCTCGAGCAACATCTCACCGAGCCTCTGTCTCTTCATCTTGCCCGCCGTCGAAAGCATTCGCCCCTCCTGTTCACAGAAACCTTCCCTTTCACTTCCGGATAAAAAGCCTAAGCATCTAATAGTAGCAGATTCCGGCTTATGATACAATACTCATATGCCAACCTTGCATGTAGGATGTAGCGGTTTCTTCTACGACCACTGGAAAGGCAACTTTTACCTAGCTGATTTACCGAAAAAACGGTGGCTCGAACATTATGCAAAAACATTCTCTACTGTCGAACTCAATGTAACCTTTTACCAGCTTCCTGATAAAGAGACCTTCAACCGGTGGTACGAAGAAACGCCGCCGGGCTTTGTATTTTCCGTGAAGGGGAGCCGATTCATAACTCATGTGAAGAAGCTGAAGGCGTCCGCTGAGCCTATTGATGTTTTTTTCTCGAGGGTACTGGCGTTAAGGGAAAAGCTGGGCGTCATATTGTGGCAACTACCGCCAAGGCTAAAGGCAGACTCCGAGCGACTCGCTGATTTCCTAGAACTCCTGAAGCCCTACGGCACGAGGAATACTTTTGAGTTCAGGGATAAGTCGTGGATTTCAAAAAAAGTGTTCTCGGTCATTGAAAAGGCAAAGGCGGCCCTCTGTATGGCTGATTGGCCTGAATTCCTGAATGATCTACCCGTTTCTGCTGACTTCGTCTACATGAGAAAACATGGTGAGGACGGCGGCTATGCCACGTGCTACAGTCCTGAACAATTGAAAGCTGATGCAGCTAGAATACGGAGGTATATCAGGCAGGGTAAGGACGTCTTCATCTATTTTAACAACGACGCATTTGGATACGCTCCGAAAAATGCAAAGGAACTCATTGCACTAACGAAGAAATGATAAACCGCCAGATAGCCGTGATCTTCAACGGGATAGCGGATCTCCTGGAGATAAAGGGGGAAAATCCTTTCAGGGTAAGGGCCTACCGGCGTGCTGCCCAGAACATCGACGGTCTACCTCATGACGTCGGTCTGATGACCGATGAGGCTCTCCTGGAGGTTCCGGGGATCGGACATGACCTCGCGGCGAAGATACGGGAGTACGCCGACACCGGTAAGATAACGGCTTATGAGGAACTGAAAAAGGAGGTGCCTGAAGGCCTGCCTGTGCTGCTTTCCGTTCCCAGTCTCGGTCCCAAAACGGCAAGAATCCTCTATGATACGCTGAAAATAAAGGATATCGACGACTTGGAACGTCTTGCCCGGGAACACAAGTTATCAGGCCTTCCCGGCATAAAGGAGAAGACGGAAGAAAATATCCTTAAGGGCATAGCGATGCTCAAGAGGGGCTTGGAGAGAAAACCGATCGGAAGGGTGCGCCCTGTAGCAGAGGAGCTACTCGAACAATTGCGGAAAAAGGCTCCGGTTAAGGAACTCCGGCTTGCAGGGAGTCTCAGGCGGTGGAAGGAGACCATAAACGATATTGACATCCTGGCCACGTCTCACGCCCCGCAAAGGGTCATGAATAGCTTCGTTCATCTCCCCCAGGTGAGGAGTATTCTGATGCACGGCCCGACGAAATCCAGCGTTGTTATTGCTGATGGGATTCAGGTTGATCTCAGGGTCGTTGAAGAAGGGGCATTTGGCGCGGCCCTCGCATATTTTACCGGGAGTAAGGCCCACAATATACGACTCCGGGAGATGGCGGTAAAAGAAGGGCTGAAGATCAACGAGTATGGGATATTCAGGGAGTCTGATAAGAAAAGACTCGGCGGCGAAAAAGAAGAAGATGTTTACCGGCTTCTCGGTCTGCCTTACATAGCTCCGGAATTACGTGAGGACACCGGGGAGATTGAGGCGGCCCGCGAGGGGAGACTACCAAAGCTCATAACGATCGATGATATAAAAGGGGATCTCCATGTCCATACCAAAAAGAGCGACGGCAGCCACACCCTCAATGAACTCGTCGAGGCGGCGCGAAAGCAAGGGTATGAGTATATCGCGATCACAGACCATTCAAAGGGCCTCGGTGTTGCAAAGGGGCTCAATGAAGAAAGGATCCTCGACGAGACACGGGAAATAAAGGCGATGAACAAGCAGTTGCGAGGATTCAGAGTCTTCACAGGGGTTGAGGTTGACATCAGGAGCGACTATACCCTCGACCTTCCGGATGGTGTGCTCAAGGAGCTCGATATTGTCGTGGCCTCAATCCATTCGGGTTTTCGACAGAGCAAAGAACAGCTTACCAAGAGAGTTATCTCAGCAATAAAGAATCGCTATGTAACGGCAATTGCCCATCCCACAGGAAGACTTATCGGCGAGAGGGACGCATACGAAGTGGATATGGAAAAGGTCTTTGCCGCAGCTAAGGAGGCTGGCACGGCATTGGAGATCAATGCATATCCCTTGAGGCTCGACCTCAACGACACTAACACAAAAAGGGCAAAGGAGATGGGAATCCCGCTGATGATAAACACTGATACCCATGTGACAAATCAGTTTACCTCTATGATATACGGGGTCTCGATAGGCAGAAGAGGTTGGCTTGAGAAAACCGATGTTTTGAATACACGGAACGCAGAAAATCTGTTACAATGGGTACAGCGCTCGAAAACATGATGGACGAGGGGCCGAATGAAAAAGCGTATAATCATATGCGAAAAAGACCATAGGATGCTTGCATCCCTGAAATCCTTCTTTCGGAACAGGAGGGACTATCAGGCTGAATATTTAGAGAGCATTGGTTCGTTAAAGGAAGCATGGCTGCACGGTGAGGATCCTGATATCTGCATTGTCTCTGCTGCTGCCCTCGGAAGGCGCTCTGCGCTTCCTTCAGGAACTTCCGTCATAGCGACCATTCCCGGGGGCGATGCGGCGGGCATTAGCGCAGCCGTTAAGAAAGGTGTTGATGATTATCTCCTCAGTCCTTTTTATGAAGAAGACCTCGCCTTTAAGATCAAGAGCATCCTCGAGAGAAGGCAGCTGGTCGATCACCTCAAGAAAGAGAGAAACGACCTCAGGATCATGACCGAGCTTACCTATCTGATATCCTCAACCCTCGACACCCATGAGATACTCTATCTCATTGTTAAAAAGATCTCAGAGGTCATACCCGTAACACGGTGTTCCATCATCCGCACGGACGAGGACAAACGTTACGCCTATGTCGTCTCGACCTACGAAGATCCAAAACTGGCAAACATAAAACTTGACCTTGTCAAGTATCCGGAAATTAAACAAGCACTGATACGGAAAGAGCCGGTCGTCATCACTGATGTCAGCACGGACCCTCTCATGGAAAGGGTCCGTGATATCATCTTCCCCCTCGGTATCAGTTCCATTGTGGTCGTCCCCATCATTTTTCACGAGGAGGTGATTGGGACGCTCTTTCTCAGGACATCCCGGGTACGTTCAGCGTTCACCGAGTATGAGATCAACCTCTGCAATGTCATTGCTAATGTTTCTGCGAATGCGCTCTATAACGCTTCCCTCTTTGAGAAGATGGAGAACGAAAAGGCACGCCTGGAAAAGCTCGCCATAACTGATTTCCTGACGGATGTTTACAACATCAGGTATTTTTATCACCGGCTCACCGAGGAATTCAGTCGGTCAATGCGGTACAGCATTCCGTTGAGTTGCCTCATGATCGACGTTGACCACTTCAAGGACATTAATGACAAATACGGCCACCGGACAGGGGACAACGTGCTCAGAGCATTCGCTCAGTTATTAAGAAAACATACCAGGAAGAGCGACGTGCTCGCTCGATACGGCGGTGAAGAATTCATTATGCTCCTCGCACAGACGACAGAAGAGGGCGCTGCGGCAAAAGCAGAGGCCATCCGCGCCTTCACGGCCGAATTCCACTTCCGAGCCCTGAGGGGCGAAAAAGGCCCCACCGTCAGCATCGGTATCGCGTCGTATCCGAGTCCTCTCATAAAAGACAGCGAAGATCTCATTACGTTTGCGGATGACGCTCTGTATAAAGCAAAAANNACCGGGAGAAACCAGGTAGTGGTTTACTAGTCTGAATACGAAACGAGAATCAATGGGGGGAATAAATGGAGTCACTGTTCATCCTTCCCTCTGTGCCCTTCAGCATTCTTAATAGATGGACGTCATCACCTCCCACATAAATGCCGATTTCGATTCTTTAGCTTCGATGGTTGCGGCCAAAAAACTGTATCCGGATGCAAAGCTTGTCTTTCCCGGCTCTCAGGAAAAGCAAGTGAGGGAATTTCTTGCTGCCTTCCAACCGATCGAAATTTACCGCGTGAAGGATATAGACTCTTCTCGCGTCACAAGACTCATCATCGTTGACACCAAGTCCATTGACCGGATAGGTGCTCTGTCCGAAATCCTCACCAGGTCCCCCAGCCCTGACATCCACATCTACGACCACCATCCCGCTGAAAAGGATGATATTCGTGGTTCTCGGGAAGTTATCGAAGATGTCGGCGCAACGGCCACAATCTTTGTAGAGATCCTGAAGAAAGAGAAGATCGCCATGAGTCCCCTAGATGCCACCATCCTCTGTCTCGGCATCTATGAGGAAACCGGTGCTCTCCTTTTTCCCTCGACAACGGAAAGGGATTTACTCGCTGTGGCGTATCTTTTAAAGCGGGGAGCCAGCCTGAAGATCGTCTCGAATTTCATGCGGCCTGAGTTGAGCAAAGAGGAGCTTGATCTCCTAAATGAACTCGTACAATCATCAAGAGAGATGGAGATCAATGGCGTAAAAATAAAGACTGTCAAGGCATTCCGGGAGGATTATGTTGGCGACGCTGCGCACCTTGCCCACCGTATTATGGACATGGAGGATATCGACGGCCTTATTCTTCTTCTGGGCATGCAGGGCAAGATACTTATAATCGGCAGGAGCAGGATCCCTGAATTTGATGTGGCTGAGGTGATGAACCATTTTGGAGGTGGCGGTCATCCAAACGCGGCGTCAGCGACCGCGAAAGAGGCATCCGTTGAAATCATAGAGGACGAGGTCTGGAGAATTCTTAAATCATCCATAAAACAGGGCAAGAATGCCGGGGACGTGATGAGCTCTCCCGTCATAACCATCGGGTGGGACGATAAGATTAAGGATGCTGAGTCGATGTTGACGAGATACGGGGTGAACGTACTCCCTGTTGTCAGCAACGAAACCTATAAGGGGATCATTTCACGGGAGATCATTGAAAAGGCGATCTTCCATGGTTTTGGAAACAGCAGAGTCGCTGATTTCACAACCACAGACGCACTGACGGTAGATCCCGCTGCTTCGATGAGGGATGTCGAGCGGCTCATGGTAGAGCAGAACCAAAGATTTATGCCTGTTGTGGAGGGCAGCAGGATCATTGGAGCCATCACGAGGACTGATATCCTGAGGACACTCTATGAAGACATGCTCAGGCGAAGCAGGGTGCATGCATTGCCCTCAGGAGAAAAACCCTCCATGGGAAGAAACCTCGCCCACTGGATCAGAGAGCGGTTTCCTCGGGCTGTTGCGGATATGCTGAAGCTCACCGGCGATGTGGCAGAAGGCCTCGGGTTCAGCGCATATCTCGTGGGTGGTTCCGTGCGGGACCTCTTACGGGGGCAGGAGAATCTGGATATTGATATCGTCATCGAAGGAAACGGTATTTTGTTTGCCAGAGAGTTGGGTAAAAAGATCGGGGCAAAGGTGAGGACCCACGAGAGGTTCGGTACGGCACAGGTATTCACCGATGTCCTGAGAATGGATGTTGCAACGGCAAGAACCGAATACTATGAATCCCCGGCAGCCCTTCCCAAGGTCGAGACATCATCCATAAAAAAGGACCTCTATCGGCGAGACTTTACCATCAATACGCTCGCTGTAAAGCTGAACCCGAAAGATTTCGGCCTGCTCATCGATTTTTTTGGCGGCCAGAGAGACCTCAGGGAAAGAACGATCCGGGTCCTCCACAACCTCAGCTTTATCGAAGATCCAACGCGGGCATTCAGGGCTATCCGTTTCGCGGAGCGGTTCGGATTCAAATTGAGCAAGCACACGGAGAACCTTATCAAATCAGCATTGAGGATGAATCTCTTCGATCGGCTCTCAGGCTCACGACTGTATGAGGAACTCCTGATGACCTTCAATGAAACCGAGCCGGTAAAGGCTATCAAAAGGCTTTCTGAATACGCTCTCTTAAAAGTACTTCACCCGAACCTGCTCTTCGATGCAAAGCTTGAATCGAGACTGCAGTCTTTAAATGACACTCTTTCATGGTTCAATCTGCTCTTTCTTGAAGAGAAGCCCGATACGGGAACTTTATACCTCATGACCCTCCTGTCGGACCTGGGTGACAGTGACAGGGAGACAGCCTTCGAGAGGCTCTCAACTCCCTCCAAGATGAAAACAAAGATCACTAGCGGCATTCAGACCGTAAAGAACCTTCTGCACGTGTTGCCTCTCCAGGACCCCGCCAAGATCTACAAGGCATTGTACAACCATGATATCGAGACAGTGCTTTTTGCCATGGCCATGATTCCTGATATCAGCGCAAAGAGGGAGATATCCCAGTATCTCCTTCAATTAAGAAGGATTCAACCCTCCTTAAAAGGAGCTGACCTCAAGGATATGGGTCTCATACCCGGACCTTTCTATTCTGAGATCCTTAATGCGCTGTTAGAAGAAAAATTACGCGGTAGGCTCCCTAGCAGGGATGATGAAGTCGCCTTTGTTCGGCACCGGTATGTCTGCCCGCTGAAGGAAGGATCGGATTGCCTTTGATGAATTCAAAAAGAGCACTTTCATTAAGCACCTGTTATCGAGGAAGCGTTGCGCTATGCTCTGGGAGGATAGAGTGAACCCGGCAGGGAGTTGTCTCTATGATCTTGTGCTGGCACTCTGGGTAGGCGGGATATCCATCTTCACCTTTGTCGTCACGCCTGCAATCTTTCGTTCATTCAACAGGGATATGGCAGGCCAGATCGTGGGGAAGCTCTTCCCGGGCTATTTCCTTTACAACCTCGTTCTTTCCCTCCTGGCACTGGGCCTTCTTCTTATCGGCTCTCATGCCTCTGACGTTCGGTACAGACTGTCACTGCTTTTGACGGTTGGGGCGATCGTGATAAACCTGTTCGTCGCCTTCAGACTGCACCCTGAGATAAAGGCAGTGAAAGAGGCGATTCACTCATTCGAAAACTCCCCTCCTGAATCACCCCTCAGGAAAAAATTCACCTTGCTTCATGCGGTGAGCGCAACGTTGAATCTTATCGTCCTTGCTGACGGGGTAGTGCTTCTTCTGATACGGACAGGCTTGAAGAAGTAAAGTGATGGCGGAACTTGCTCTCACAAACAGCGAGGGGACTTCAGGAGTTGTATCCTCGAATATTTGGACATGTGGCTTCTTTCCGGAGTTATGCAACGGCGAAGAGTGCACGCGAAGCCTATTCTTCCGATTCGCTGGAGAAGCGTGTGTCGAAAGACAGCCGTTGGCCTGAACAAGTGCTGCAATACTTGAGGGAAGACGATGACCTTTAGGATTCTTGCGCTTCCTCTTTCGCTCAGTGAACAGTTTGTGGTAAGTTAGAACATGCAACCATCCATCATACTTTATACGCTGAGCACCTGCAGGGTCTGTAAGGCAACAAAGAAACTGCTGGACGAATTGGCTGTGGCCTATGAACGTACTGATGTTGATTTGCTGAAGACCGAGGAACAAAATGCCATTCTTGAAAAGATAAAGGCTGCTAACCCCCGCGGTGCCTTTCCTACGCTCATCATAGGCGATACGATCATTGTGGGATTGCGGGAGGCAGAAATCAGGAAGGCCCTCGGACTATGACGGAAGTCGAAAAGCTCTATGAACTGCTGCGGAAGCTGCAGGAACCCAAAGGATATTTCTTCAATGTGGATAGGGAAATCGTGTTTGACCTTCTGAACGGTCTTCTGGTGAATAAAAAGCGTTATGGCTATATGTCCTGCCCTTGCAGGCTGGCAACAGGGCAGTATGAGAAAGACAGAGACATTCTCTGTCCCTGCGAGTATCGCAAGCCTGATGTGGAAGAATACGGAAGCTGTTACTGTAATCTCTACGTCTCAAAGGAATGGAACGAAGAAAAGATGCCCCATGTCTATGTTCCCGAGAGGCGTCCTCCCGAAAAGATACCCTACTGAGTGATCAGTTCAAGGACGGAATCTGTAACTATACGATGCTGAACATCAAGAAAATTCTTCTTCCGGTTGATTTCCCGAATACCTCCCTGCGCGTGATTCATCAGGCTGCGACATTGGCCCACCATTTCAATTCTGAGATTGTGATGCTGCACGTTGTGACAGCGCTGAGCCAAGCCACCGGTGTGCCGGAGGATGACGCCGGGCTCGCCGGTTGGGATTTGCTTTCGGAGATCATCAGCGGGGCTAGGGAACCCGAGGACCGGTTGCTCGGGTCTGAGCTTGCTGACCTTACAATTAAACGCATGCTAGTCAAAGGCAATGTAGCCTGGACAATTGTGCAGACGGCTCAGAAGGAAAAAGCCGACCTTATCATGATGCCGTCCCATGGCCACACGTTTGACCAGTTTCTTCTTGGTTCTGTGACAGCGAAAGTACTGAACTGGACGGAGTGCCCGGTTTGGACCGATGCTCACGTGGAAAAAGCGCCAATGCAGGAGTTTGCTGTGCGCCACGTCCTGTGCGCGGTCGATTTCACCGCGCATAATCGCAAAGCTGTGTCATGGGCCGTGCAAATGGCTGCCAAATTTGGTGCCTCTCTTACGCTCGCGCACGTAACTCCCAGTACGGAGTTGTGGGGACCGGGTGGCAACTACGTCAATCCAAAGTTCAAAGAGGTGCTTGTGGGCGATGCGTCTAAGCATCTCGCAGAGCTCCAGCAAGACATAGGCATAAAGACAGATGTATTTATCGGTAGTGGTGACGTGCCCGCAGTGCTGAGCCAGGCTGCGGAGCAGACGAAGGCGGACTTGCTGGTTACCGGGTGCCGCCCTTATGGCCTTCACCTGCGGACCCACGGCTACGCAATCATTTGCGCGGTGCCGATTCCAG
>DMNE01000228.1 GCA_003453735.1 Nitrospiraceae bacterium
AAATCCGAAATCCGAAACAATTTCAAAATCCTAAACCCAAAATTCGAAACAATATTTTGTTTTGTATTTTGAATCTTGGACATTTGAATTTGTTTAGGATTTCGGATTTCGGATTTCGGATTTGTTTTTTTTCTCTGTGTCTCTGTGGTTTTCTTTAGGTTTTCAACGAAAAAGGCGGACAGTGTTTTGTCCGCCTTTTTTTAGTGAGCAGATGTATGATCGAATATTTTACGATTTCATTACATTGACTGCTTTAGGACCTTTTGGGCCTTTTTCAATATCAAAGCTGACAGCATCGCCCTCGGCAAGAGACTTGAACCCATTGCCTTGGATGGAAGAATAGTGGACAAATACATCGCTGCCGTCTTCGCCTGTAATAAAGCCGAACCCCTTGGATTCATTGAACCACTTCACTGTTCCATTTGACATCTCTTTTACCTCCTTGCTTATGAACTAAGCCTCAGAATGATAACCTTCTCAACAAAAAAGGCCACAAAGCTAAAAGTCTTTGTGGCCTATCCGTTACAAAAACTTCTGAGACTCAAAAAAAAGATGACATAATTGCCCATAAAAAGTCAAGAATTATTTTCTTGGCCGATTATTTTTGTCGAGATACAGTCGGATCAGTCAAAATTATTAGGTAGTTCCTTTGGTTCCGTAAACAATTGTTTCTATTGTATACAATGGGGAGGTAATCCTTAGATATTAATCACTATAAATCAATTGGTTAAGAAATGGCATAATGCATGCCTGTTACTTTGCAAAGTGTTGGTGTGCCGGGGAAGAGACTTCGGTATTTCCCTGTCTTTGGGGAGAAAGGAGGTGGGGGATTTTGGATTCCTTTTTTGGGAACTGTTTCGGCTACCCCTAGGGAATCCGACCTGAT
Organism: Nitrospiraceae bacterium; assembly: GCA_003453735.1. Taxonomy (GTDB): domain Bacteria; phylum Nitrospirota; class Thermodesulfovibrionia; order Thermodesulfovibrionales; family UBA9159; genus UBA9159. The sequence goes on from DMNE01000228.1 coordinate 887, forward strand.
AACTAATGGTTTTTTTCTATAAGTGCATTCGGTCCTTATATTATGTCAAAAGCCACAAGAAATTGTGCGGTATGGCGCATACAAGGGCGGAATGATTAACTCAACGATAATGCAACCATTTAATTTTAAATACATTCACACTAATTCAAATTCTGGCATGCAATTTGTTCATAGTATAAGACTTGCGCCGTTGGACGAACAAGTAATCGTAATCTCTAGCCCACCAATGAAAGGAGGGGAAAAAAGCAAAACAGAGGCAAAGACTTCAGAGACCCTAAGGTATGAGGGAGAAACGGCATAAAAAGAAGCGGGTTCTGGAGACTAGGGAATGTAGTATTGAAATAAGCTAGGTAAAAGGAGAAGTAAGCCATGAAGAAGATGTCTATTTCAGGAAGTTTTTCCTCTAAGGTTCTAATTCTCTCTTTGGTAGCGCTTGTTGTTGTCTTCGCGAGCGTAGCCCTGGTAGCGGGGGATGACAACGGGGGTGGCGATAAGAGTAGACCGGCGGGCCCGTGGACACCCACAAGCGATATCGGTCAGAGGCATATTGATATGGCCAGCCTGGGCGGCGGCACAGCCGCAGGCTGCAGAAGTTGCCATAAAAACCCCACTGGTACATATTTCACTGGCCCTCTCACTCCCCCTAACATAAGCCTTTTTGACCATGTGGACATGGGGGACAACAAGGCGTGCGTCGAATGCCACGGAAACAACATTTTCCTTTCGTCAATGACAGGCTACACTAACTTTAGGTGTGGCGATTGCCATGTCGTTACAAGCGGCAAAAGCGGCCAAGAAGGCGGCCAGGGCGACGACAGGCAGTAGGTATGTTTGGCGACTGACATTCCATCGGGGCTTAGAGTCGCGGCGTCCCTTTTGGGGTAGTTGGCGACCACCCCGCTTAGAGCTTGGCGTGTGCCTTTCTCAGGGCACACGCCAATATCTTTAGCACTGAGCAGCACTGAGCTTGCATTATGCTGCGACCCGACTCGGTAGCGGCAACCAGCTTTGATTTGACAGATCCTTTCTCCTTCAGTGAATCACCGTACCGTATGATTTACATCAATGCAGAGCTTCATTTTTCCTGCTACAATGAATCCACTGTGCCGCAATATGCAAAAAAGAACTCAGGAGGTGCTGAATGGATCTGCGCGCGAATACAAATATAGATCATCTATTAAAGGACTGTCATGAGGAAAACTGTTGGAAAAGAGGCTCCCTTATCCCATGTAGCTTCCATCGGTGGAAGCGAGATTGAGCAGCTGCTGTCAGAGATCGCTGCTGAGATCACGGCAAAAACAGGTGAGGACGTTGTGATCGCTAAGGATCCTATCGGGGCGGAAGGCGAAACGTTCAGTGAGACGGAAGTGGGTCAGGAAGTATTGAAAGGTATTATCAGAGACCTGCATAAAGGCGTGGACATGGCTATCCTGAAAAGGAGATTCCACGATCTCATTAAGGATATTGACGCGACAGAAATAGCGAAGATGGAGCAGAAGCTGATAGAAGAAGGCATGCCGGAGAGTGAGATAAAACGCCTCTGTGATGTCCATGTAGAGGCATTTAAAGAGTCCCTGGGACAACAGGAGGTGCCCGCCGTTCCCGGAGGGCATCCGCTGCATACCTTCCTGAAGGAAATCAGGATCGCGGAAGGGGTAGTGAGGGAGATTAAAACAACCCTAAAGAAACTCTGCGATTCGCCCGATAAAGAACTCTTTAAGCAGTACCGACAAGACCTGAGACAACTCATAGATCGATTGTCTGACATTAATATACATTACCTCAGGAAAGAGAACCAACTCTTCCCTGTTCTTGAATTGCACAATATAACGGGGCCGTCAGAAGGCATGTGGGCAATTCATGATGATGTTCGCCAGACGCTGAAATCTGCTAGGGAGCAGATTTCAGCGTCTGCAGGTGCCTCTTGTTTATGAGACGGTCAAATACCTGTTAAAAAGCATAGCCGACATGATATACAAGGAAGAACATTTTTTTCCTTATGGCTATTGAACTGTCGTCTGATGCTGAGTGGGTGAAGGTAAGAAGAGGCGAAGCTGAAATCGGATATGCATGGATTGAACCGGAAAAGGCATGGCTGCCAGAGGTTGCAGTTGCCCCTCTGGAGGGAAGGACGTTGGGGGAAGGGGAACTCAGTCTCAACACTGGTCAGCTGACTCTCGAACAGGTCAAAATCTAATGTTGACCCACCTTCCTCTTGATCTTTCCTTTGTTGATGAAAATGATGAGGGCCTATTATTCCCAGAGAAGGGAGAGGATCTTTCCGAGAAGTCCTGGCATCATCGGGAGAAAGTTCAGAAGTGCCAGCCGCTAAGAAGTTTCACATGGTGCAGAGGATCCTCGATGAGTTCAGGCAGGCAAGAAGGACGTCGCAGATTTCTGTATCCAGATAAAGGGCAGGTTCCTCCATATTAGGTATTTCGCGGTACGTGACTCACAGGGCACGTATAAAGGAACACTGGAAGTAAGCCAGGATATTACCCATATCAGGAAACTTGAGAGCAGAAAAGGTTGCTCGATTGGGATGAATAAAGAGACGAGACGACGAATGATACGCTGTTTTTCAGATCGGTCAGCCGGGGGCTTTCGCCTGCGATGATGCAAACCATTATAAGCGAGAAGGAGGAGAATCTCTCCGGAACCATCCCGCACCGGACATCCCAGCAATTCCGAGACAAAGAAT
>DMNE01000144.1 GCA_003453735.1 Nitrospiraceae bacterium
CAAATGGCATTAAACCCCTTGCCACAGACCAGCTGCTCGACTATCTTCCTGTCCATTAACCGCCTCCTGTTCTTCTTTGTCACGATGTCCCCCTTTTAAATAAATTGGGACATCATAACAGCATCTACAGGTGGTCTCGTTTACCTGGGAATGGACCCCGGAAAATCGGTATCGTTTTGGTGGGAATGGATACCTTAAAACCGGTATCAGTTATGTGGGAATAGAACCCCTAAAATCGGTATCGGATTGCTGGGACGTAACACGATTGCAGCCAAATTATAGCAGACTCTATCGAAATACCTCAATTGTTGCTTCCTCGAGGACGTGACATTGAGCTGAGGAGTGAGTATTTACGAAAGAAACTATCACATGTTGATGAGCCGTTCCCTGTGACGATTACTGGCGGTACACCTCGTTCCTATAGTACTTGAGAGGCTCGGGGTGAAACTCCCAGGGCCCATTCGGCTATCTTGCAAAATCAAATGGATACTGTAAAAATGAGGGCTAATCCTAATAAATTGAAAGAGCCCATTAAATGCATACCGTCTTTTTTTCACATTTACTGATGTCACCCCAGACCGCGATGACGATAGCCATTGGTAATCTGGTGTATGAGGTCTGGCACATCGCTGCCATCGGGGTTGGGTTGCTTCTCTCCGCGTTGGCGACCGGACACGCGATTCTCAACAAGAGTGATTCACGTGCCACCATCGCGTGGGCGGGTTTCATTTGGCTTCTGCCCCTGGTCGGGGTTGTCATGTACTTCATCTTTGGAGTCAATCGCATGCGCCATAAGGCCGCGCTGCTGCGAAGTAACCTTAAGCAGTACCGGGCACAAGCCGCTCACCCCGAATGTTTGCCGGAAGAATTGCAGCACCATCTGCCAGATTATGCAGGGCATCTCAAGATGCTGGCTCGGTTCGTCGGGGGTGTGGTAGAACGACCTTTCCTGCCAGACAATCGGATTGATCCGTTGGTGAACGGAGTTTGCTGACGCCTTACTTGTAGGACCAGCGGGCTTATTTGAACAGGAAACTACGGTTTTGATTAGGCCAGTTTTTTATCGATTATCCCCGATCGTCCGGAGTCATTTTGATTTTATAGCTCGGTATAGAGTCTGACGCTCAGGGGAGGATTCCGATTTCCTCCAGATCTCATATAAATAGTCTCATTGAGAACTGGAGCTTAACCTCCTACGTTCTTTATGGATGAGGAGTTATAGCGATTATGGTAATCTGGTTTTCTTTCGGTCCATAGTACCAGAATATTCTATATGCAGCCGGCGTGGACTGTTCGGCATACGCCTCAAAAACTTTTTCACGATTAGGGCCTTGGAGGGTCGTAAATTCATGCGTGCTTAGACTGGGATGTCGCGGATTACGGGACAGGAACTGAAGGGACTTCTTCACTGCCTTATATCGCTTAGCGAGTCCCATATCAGTTCTGAGATTTTTTAGCTGTTCAGTGGCCAGCGGTAAGAAATATTTCAAACAAAATTACGATCCTATAGTTCGCTCATATTGAGCTTTGAAACTCTACCCTTGGCTGCCTGTTTGAGGCCCCTCCGAACACTGGCCAGAGCTTTTTTGTTTTTATAAAGCCATTGTTCAGAGGAGGGGATAAGAGCCAAAACAGTCTCCAGTCTTTTGAATTCCTCCATGTCGATAACAGCGGCCATCTTATGTCCCTTTGTGTCCGTTAGAAATTGCCTGACTTTTATGCAATCTTCTTTATCTTTTACTGCAGTCGACATTGTACACCTCCCTTAAATGTAATTATTATACAGCGCGCTTACCATTCTNNCATAGTGGGACTTGTGATCCATTTGGTATAATATGCAGAGTGTACTGTAAGCCGGAAGACCGGTGGCACAAAACGCCTCTTTTAAGAAGCAACTGGCAAACTTCTTGACTCAACTGCTCACAGTAATCTTGCCTGCGCAGGGTTTCGTAAAAAGTGATAATTGCTTTTGAAAATCAACGCCAGCATAACTCAAAAAATGTCGTATGCCTGAAGACCTGGTGAGACATTTATAAGAAAATATCTCAGAGTTTTTTGCTGTAATGAGGTTGGAAGGTAATCTTACTGGAAGGAATCGCTCCATTCATTTTGGGGCCAGTGTGCTGTTTCACAATAGTTGCGAGATCTTTCAGCAACGATTGCAAACTCTTTACCGGTAGCCCTTCATCCTTTTGTTTTGTCCTGGCTTTTTCCAATGCCTTGGGGGAACGCTCCGCATGAGCAACTATCGATTTTTCTCTGTGCTTCAGCCGTCTCATGATCATCGTCATCAAACAGAATCGGAGCCAGTTTCTGTCTCATGTGCCACTCCACATAATAGGCCAGCATGCATAAAAACACATGTGCCCTCACTCTGTCTGCAAGATGATGATAGATCAGCCTCACCTTGACAGGCAGAATTAGCGCAGGGCTTCCAATAGGTAATTTAAATAATTGCAGGTATCGTATGAATTGACGTACATTTTGACTATATCCAGCACTCTATTTATGCATTTCAGCTTTATGAGTGAGCAAATCCTTACAATCTTCGGAGAACCAGTCTAATTCCAGAGCATTGTCTACAGCGTCCACTACCAGTTTGGCATTTTGGGAGAGCGCCTGCAAGAATTTGGCAGGGTATTCAAGTTCTGCCTTTCCCTTCTCTAAAATATATTCCAACGCCATCTCAACAACCGTATTTCGCTCTGCGGGAGAGATCGTGTGAAATCTGTTTTTGAGGAAGTTATTTCTCTTCTGTCCGATGGATTTCGCCTTTGCTCTATTGTGTTTGGTGTGAATGTGAAAAGATACATAATACCGGTCTGATTTAAAAGAAAGCCATCTCTTTTCAGCCTGTTTCAAACAGGGAAGCACAGACGGGTCATAACAGGCTGCTATGACTTGGATATTCGGGAAAAATTGCAGAAGCCGTTTCATCCTCTCCGGATTATTGTGTAAATCGAACAAGCGCTCAATTTGATTTATGAAGAGAATACCCTTATTCAAATGGATCCCTGTGTTTGTGGTCTGCGAATCAGCGAGATGTCTGACGAAATCAATCAGAAACTCTACGGATTTGATATGTCCTTCGGAGAGGCTGTAAAGGGGATATTCACCTGACGCCGTTTTAAAATAAAGCATATTGTCTTTATCACGGTGGAAAGGGACTAAATCCTGAAGAACGAATGAAACGGAGGTATTATAAAGCGCTTCCGCCTTCTTGCTATTATGTTTGACGGCGTTTCTGTACAGGAGGCCAAGCCAGTCACCCACTGGCGTCAACCGGAAATCCTTATCAAAGAGGGTCCCGAATCTGGCGTTGCGGGCAAGAGGATTGGAATCCATTTCTACGTGGTAACGCTGCTTGTTATTTCTGTTTGAATCATACCCGTAGGCAAAATATCCGAAAGGGCCGCCTTTATCCGAGATTCGTTTCTTCAAATAGTTCGCATCGCTAAAGTTTATTATCTGGCCTGATAGCCGGTCCTGTGAAAGGCGGACAGCGCCCGAAGGCAATATTTCATGCTGGATTATAATTTCCTTGTTTTTTGTGCCATTCTTCTGATGAAGAGTCAGAAGCGCTCCAAAAAAATGGGGACTGTTTAGATTGTTTATAGGGCCTGAAATTTGTTTGACTGAACCTGACAGATCATGCCCCGCTCCCAGACTGACGGCGAGCATCTTGAGAATCAGTGTGTTAATTTCAGGATCAGGATCGTCGAGTATTGTAAATCTACGTATGCTGTGCTCCAGATAAGAAAAATCTCTGAAATATATCTCATTGAATAGCGAGTCGCATACCCATAGTTTCTTAAGAAACATAATAGTTTTGTGTTCTTAATAAAAGCAGGCACACAGGAGACAAGGACTCATTCCACATCCTCGATACTTATCTGATAGTCTCTCTTGAGCCCTTTTATTATCTCTTTAATAAACGCGCACCCGCCTTGACGGAAACAGTGATGGACAGACCGGTCTTGTTTAACTCACAGGCGCACTTGGCTTCCAGCAGTTTTCTTGCAAAGAGCTCATAGAGTTCTTCAGTAGGGAAATAATGGACGATATTTGTTTTGCATTTCAAGACAGCTTTCTTCAGCTGTGACACCGCCACGGTTGTTTTCCTGCGGAACACTGTATTTGAGCCTTCAGGCAAGTGAATTAAAGACACATTCTGATGGTCAGCTAGCAATGGGACCCAACCTGCATCTTCCAGCTTCCCGAACAGTTTATCAGGGGATCGGACCAGACTGAGGTTCGGAGAAATCCTCTCGGCGGTAAATTTGTCCGCCTCCGGGAGTCCACCTGTCTTCTCCAAAAGCCCGAACCCTTCATACAGCGTAAACAACTCCGCATGGCTGTTCCAGGCATCGAGTTCGGTCAGGACGTTCTTCGGCAGTTCCCTGTCAGCAAATGAGCGCAATAAGGAAACAACATCAAGTCCGTTGTCCCTTGCCGCCGCAGCTGCGACCTTTTCCTTCTTAAGTTTCAGGATTATAACTTTGTCTTCCTTGACCACATCGGCCAGGGGTTTTAATTTCGAGAGGATTTGTGCAGGATAAAGGTCTGATTCGACATAAATCTCAAAATTGGGGTGTATCCATACCCTCGGCGCCGTCACTGCTTTGTTTATTACCTTGACAAGACGGTCACGCACCCTGAAAGCCCTGATGTGGCCGAGGGATGGATGAATGTCCGTTTTATAGTCTTCTGCATAAGCTGTGTCAACCTCGGCCATTCATGCGCT
>DMNE01000003.1:0-277 GCA_003453735.1 Nitrospiraceae bacterium
TGGACAACGGTCGCGAGGGCGCCACGAGGGTCGCCAGTCGGCAGGAGGGAGAAATGAAATTCCTCCCTGGCATGTCCGGTGCAGCGTGACACCAGCAACCCACCGAGGAGGTCACAGATGGAGCTGATCAGAGGCAGTCGCTTTCCCGTCTCCAGAGCCCTGGGGCCGGTGCGGGATTCCGAGGGAGGCACGCGATGACATCTATCGCCAGCTCAGCGTCCGAGGTGAAGGTTCAGCATCGCTCGCTCTTGATCGAGCGTGGCTACGAGGAATTCAC
>DMNE01000003.1:306-4955 GCA_003453735.1 Nitrospiraceae bacterium
GATTATCAATATCTTCGACCATGGTGCGGACCTCCTGATGGTCGGCCAGCGCCGGAAGGCCAAGCAGTACCTGATCGGCAATCCACTCGTGGCGATCCAGATAACTCGCTATGACATCCGTGCGGCACTTTATGCCCCGCTGCGAGTGCTCGTCTTCGAGTCCGAGCCTGGTCGCACGGTCGTCGAATTCGATCAGCCTTCGACGCTTTTCGGTCAGTTCGGACGAAATGAAGTCACCGCCGGAGCTGTCGAGAGTGATGGAAAGCTCGATCGCGTCATCGCGAAGGCCGCAATGACCTAACACGGTGATCGGTTGATGCGAGTGTAGGCAAGACCGTGGAAGATGAAGCCGACGTATATGCGTACGAGCTGGTCATCAGCAGTCCGTATGACCCGCTTGGCGTGGGCAACGCTTTCGGTTCACTGTTACGATTCTCCGGCCTACATGGCGTCGAGTCCCGGCGACATGCGGATCCGTTTCGTGATTACTTTATGTCGCATCCTCCTCTCGAAATTAGAGAACCAAATTTCGTGTGCAAGCCGTTGTATGGTGGAAGCACCATCCAGATGCAAAGCGCTACGTCGGAATTCAGAATCTGAAAGAGCGCATGGCGTTCAGTGCTCGCCCGATTTCTAACGAGTGGATATCGAAGCAAAGTTTGGACGCTGCCCGGTAACAAAAGGTGGTCACTCGGCTGCTTTCTCGACGAGTCCCTTTATCCCTGCTATGTTTTTCACCAACTCATCAGGCAATCCATGTCGCTCTTTGAGATATTCAGGTTTGTTGTATGAAAGCCAAACTTTTCCGTTCTGGTCTTCCCATGCCAAAGCTTTTAATGGCAAGTCAATTGCTATGGTTGGCGACGCAACCATCAAAGGAGTGCCTGCCTTCGGATTACCAAAGATCAACATTTGCGATGGCCTCATCTTAAGACCGGCCTTCTCTGCATCGCCGCTAAAGTCAATTCGTGCGAAGACCCTAATTCCCTTTTCCTTGACTATAGACTCGAGTTTGTCGAGAGTCTCCGGGACAGAATACTTGCTTGGAATATTGACAAGTCCGTTATCTCCCGCCCAAGCCAATGCCGGCAAAACAAAGCTTGTTAGGGCTAGAGTGAAGTGCCAAAATTTCATGACATGCCTCCTCGGTATATAATTTTACGACTGTGGGTCTCTTTGCTGATGTTTGCCATGTTTCCCTCCTTTGCCCAATGGCTACAGGTCGGATTCCCTTAAGACCTTGTGAGCGTAATGTTTCTGCTATATATAGGACTGAAAAGAGCAAGGTTACCCTTTGGTGAGACACCATTCGCTTTATTTATCCTTTTTACCTTTCGAATAGCACAGTTCTGAGGAGTTGTCAAGAGAGAGAGGGAAAACTTTTTCAACTCCAGGTGTGGAGTGATCACCCCATGCGTGTTGTTGTCAGGGAGAAACCTTTATGATTAGCCGTTACTTCAAAGATGCGATTTGCTATTGCTATCCTCGAACAGACTTTCCTATATTCTTTCCGAATTCAACAGTCAATGGGATTGGCAACTGGGGCAGATTCGTCGGTGAAGCCAACAGCCAATAAGCGTTCGTCGCGAGTAAAAAAATCAGGGTAAGTGGAGACTTTCATAAGTGCCTCGCTGGTGTTGATTTTCAAAATAACCAGACAGGTCTGCACAAACGGTCACTCATGTTGATTACGGGCGGTTAGCATTGCCTCGTGAAGAATAGCCCTGACAAGGATTCTTCCTTGAAGTCCACACTGTCGCGTTTTGTCACAGGCAGAAGGTTACTCCTAGCGTTGAACGTGCCTCGAACTGATGAGAAGCGCGCTGTACCCCTCCTATTCCTCAAAATCGGCGTCGGTGCGGAGAGCGTGACCTTCCAGTTCTACCCCGCATTTTTCGAGAGATCAAAATATGAGGACTTCCGGTACAATCGCTACTGGGGTTGCTGAGCGCTGCCTAGNNGCCTTGCGACGAAATCGTATCAGATTTAGCAAGCTATTTTCAGCCTCTAAGATTGTCACGTTTGTAATGAATTCAATTCTGTGATATATGTATATGTAGATTTACCATTTAGACAACGAAGGAGCAAAGTAGAAAGTGATAGCNNTGGACATGAAGCTAATTGCAGGAGCAAAGTAGAAAGTGATAGCATATAATGGCGTGTGCCCGGCTCCAGGCAGGCGCTCCGCGAAAAGCTGGGCGAAGGTCGCAATCAAGGCAGCCACAGCTGAATGATATGGCAGAGCAGTACCTTACCTGACAAAATCGACCAATATTTGTCCATGGTTTTAGGAACGGCTTCTCCAAGGTCATCGCTGGCCCTTAGCCCAGTGGCCCTCTTTCCCGCTGTTCGCTTTCGCCTTAAACCCTGGACACCCTTCAAATCCCAGGCAGCCGGTCTTTCTCAATCGGCATTCGGCATTAATGCAGATGGTGAAATTCTGTGGCATCTCATCATGAGTAAGCTGGTGATGCCCTTGCTCACCGATTATGTCCAAAGCGACTTGTCCAGTTATCACCATAGAGCGCACTATATCGGTAAGGGGCAACTTCAAAATTAGTATTTCACAGGCGATTCCTTTATTCTTAATAGTCTTAAGCTCTTCATGAACTTTAGGTCCTTTGCTTAAGATAAGCCTTCCCCCCCTCTTTACAAGAGGACGCGCTTTCTCAGAGAATTCCTTAATATCGAAAAGGGCTCGTGTCACAGCCACATCAGCGGCTAAGGGTTCCACGTTCTCAATTCTCCTCTCCATTATCTCAATAGCCTCAAGGCCAAGGACTTTAATGATGTTTCTAAGGAAATTTGTTTTTTTTCTAGAAGGCTCTAAGAGGTACATCACGATCTCGGGACGCATAATCTTTATGGGTATTCCGGGAAATCCTGCACCGCTTCCCACATCCACCACGCTGATGTTGCCGTGAGGCAGTGCCTTCAGATAAAGGAGGGAATCGAGAAAATGCTTTATGATGATATCTTCGTCCGTCTTCAATGAAGTGAGATTGTATGCCTTGTTCCATTTCTTGAGTTCTGTGAGGTATGCCATAAAGAGTCTGACCTGTCCCTGCGTGAAAGGCAAGGCCAGCTCTTTCAAGCCTTTTATCATGAGAGATTCAGGAGATGACATTGCGTAGTGCATTTGAATAATGAAACCGCCGAACGGTAACGTTTATTACCGTATCTTCCTTACGTCAGTTTGCGCTGTCCCTTTTCTATGGCAATCAAAAGGAGAGAGATGGCTGCCGGAGTGACTCCGGGAATTCTGCTTGCCTGACCGATGTTTGCCGGTTTGACCTCTTCAAGCTTTGAGACTATCTCTTTTGACAGGCCGCTGATAGCGGAATAATTAACCCCCTCGGGTATCTTTTTCTCGTCCATCCTCTTGAGTTTCTCGGCCCCCTCCATCTGCCTGATGATGTACCCATGATATTTGACCTGTATCTCGATCTCCCGGCAAACCTCCTGCGATAGATGATTCTCTGATGGTGATATCCGATCAATGAGATCATATCCTATTTCCGGTCTTTTCAAGAGCTGTTCTAGCGTGGCATCTTCCTTAAGGAGGGACGTTCTTAACGCCATTAACTCCTCATTCACCTGCGATGGTTTTATCCGAGTGTTCTTGAGCCGCGTTGACTCTCTATTGATGAGATCCTGTTTTTCTTTGAATTTCTTATGAGCAGATTCATCAAGAAGGCCGATGCTGTACCCTTTTTCCATCAAGCGAAGGTCTGCATTATCATGCCGCAAAAGAAGCCTGTATTCTGCCCTCGAGGTGAACATCCTGTAAGGCTCTTTTGTTCCCTTTGTGACGAGATCGTCAATCAGAACTCCTATATAAGCCTCGTGTCTTCCGAGGTGCAGAGGTCCTGTGCCCCGCAGCTTAAGGGAAGCGTTTATTCCGGCCATGAGTCCTTGGGCCGCTGCTTCTTCGTATCCTGATGTGCCGTTGATCTGACCGGCGAGAAACAATCCATCGATGAGTTTTGTCTCGAGACTATGTTTCACCTGGGTCGGGTAGACGAAATCATACTCAACAGCGTATGCCGGCCGCATTATTTCTGCCTCTTCAAGCCCGGGGATGGTCCGCACGAGTCGTACCTGGACATCATAGGGAAGGCTAGTAGAAATGCCATTCGCGTAGTACTCGTTTGTTTCAAGGCCCTCTGGTTCGAGGAATACCTGGTGTCGCTCTTTATCTGCGAATTTCACCACCTTGTCCTCAACAGAGGGACAGTACCGTGGACCGATTGACTTTATCCTGCCGCTGTATAATGGAGATCGGTCGAGATTTTCCTGTATGACTTTATGGGTTTCTCCGTTCGTGTAGGTTATGTAACAGGGAACCTGGGGATTCATTATCTTTTCAGTACTGTATGAAAACGGCAGAGGCGGATCATCTCCCCACTGGCCTTCAGTTTTAGAAAAATCAATAGACTTTGCATCTAGCCTGGGAGGCGTTCCTGTTTTGAGCCGTCCTAACGTTAGTCCGAGTTCTCTGAGCGNNTCCCTTGAGAAAGGTACCGGTTGTTACGATGACGGCCCTAGCACCATAAAAGGTACCGAGGGATGTCACTAGCCCCTTCACCTTTCCGCCTTCCGCAACAATCTTTTCGATGGAAGCTTGCTTTATGAAGAGGTTCTTCTGG
>DMNE01000101.1:0-161 GCA_003453735.1 Nitrospiraceae bacterium
GTGGAAATTATTCGCATGCCGAGGATAATACAGGATACGTCAAGAGGCCATATTCTCCATAGCAGGACAGTCGGGTTCGTTCCGACCATGGGTGCCTTGCACGAGGGACATCTCAGTCTAGTCAGGATGGCAAGGGAGGAGAATGATATAACGGTTGCGAG
>DMNE01000101.1:195-1785 GCA_003453735.1 Nitrospiraceae bacterium
GATTTGCTTATGTATCCTCGTGGTTTTTGTTCCTATGTTGAGGTCGCAGGACTCTCGGAAAAACTCTGTGGAGCTTATAGGCCTGGCCACTTCAGAGGCGTGGCCACAGTGGTCACAAAACTGTTTAATATTGTCATGCCGACCAAGTCATATTTTGGTCAGAAGGATTTCCTACAGGCGATGATTATTAAAAGACTCGTCAAAGACCTCAATATGGAAATAGAGGTCGTGGTCTGTCCAACGATCAGGGAAAAGGATGGCCTTGCACACAGTTCACGAAACCGGTATCTCATCAAGGAAGAGAGAAACGCGGCTTCAGTGGTTTTCAAAAGCCTCAAAGAGGCATCTGAAGCAGTGAAATCTGGTATAATAAACGGAGAGAGCATAAAAAAAATAATGCTCGATAAGCTCAAGTCTGAGCCCTTGGTTTCCGAGATTCAATATAGTTCGGCATACGATCCCGACACGCTGGATGAGATTGAACGAATAGAAGGCGAAGCATTGCTTGCTGTTGCAGTGAAGATTGGGAATACGAGACTGATCGATAACATGGTTGTTGCGCCTGGCAAGTAATCGGGAGGATAGAGAAAGATATGTTGCAGAGAGTCCATATTCAGATACTGGATAACCCTTTGGAAGATGTCATCCTCGACGCTGAGGAGTTTGAAGAACCGATAAAGAACAAGATCCTTGCAGATGAGCTTCGCAAGGAGATGAGCTACTGCTATCCGAATGTTGTATCAGTTGAATATATCGACCTTTTTTTGAATGATGATCTGTATTTCCCCGAGATCAGGGATCTGCTCAACCAGGGAGCGATAAATACACCGATTATTCTCATAAACGGCATTCCTAAAATTCATGGGGGGATACCCAGGACCATTATAAAGGAAGAGGTGGAGAAACTCCTCTCTGCCGGCCCCATGCACTAACTATAAGAGAGCGACCCTCGACAGAGAACAGATAAACATTGAAAAGACCCATGGAGATAGCCGGTAATAATCCCTGTGTCCTGCAATCCAACGGGAATTCCTGAAGTACAGTGTCCAACCATAATATAATCTCATTGCCTGTTTAATCCCCTTGAGGAAGGCTGTTGTAGCAGAGAAACGTTACAAGTACAATCCCAATCGTTAATTTTATTAGCTATCATAATCTAGATGGGAGAGGTTTATGTACACCACTTGGGGCAAGTGAAGCGAGGGGTGGCCGACGCTGGATGCGTCCGGTGTTCTACGGTTTTTTCCCCTTGAGTAGTTTTTCCACGGTGGGGAACTGTCCGAGATCCGTATGAGGCAGGAACAGGGCGGACATATACTCGTCCATGAAACCCCTGGATACAGAGAGTTCCATGTATGTCATTTTTGAGGCGATGTCCTCGGCCTCATTTCTGAGGTCCTCGGAAAGGAGACAGAGATAAGCCCCNNAACATCCCGAGGATGATAGCCTTATCGATATTGAGGTAGTTACCGAACCCCCCTGCAATATAGACCTTCTCGATCGTATCCAGGCCGAAGCCGACTTCTTTTAACAGCAGAGAGACACCGGCGTAAATCGCCGCCTTTGCCCTCAGGATATTTTCTATATCCG
>DMNE01000101.1:1840-8273 GCA_003453735.1 Nitrospiraceae bacterium
GCATCTATCATTCCGGAGCCGCATATGCCGATAGGTTTTGCATCGCCGATAACTCCCACTTCAGGCTCATACGTATTGGGGTTTATCCTGACCGACTCGATGGCGCCTTCTGTTGCGCGCATACCATGCTTTATCCCGCCGCCCTCAAAGCACGGGCCAGCAGAACATGCCGCGGTCATCAGCCACTCGTTGTTTCCTATGGCAATCTCACCATTGGTGCCGATATCCATAAAGAGGGCAACCTCGGGGTTTCTGTGCATTTTTGCTGCGAGTACCCCGGCAACAATATCACCGCCAACGTAACTCGCAACACAGGGAACCGTATAAACGGGAGCCTGAGAATTAATCATGATTCTGGCAGTGCCCGCCTTCCATCTGGGAAAGAAACTTACGGTCGGGATATATGGCTCCTCTCTGATGGAAGCAGGGTCAAGCCCCCAGAACAGCTGAGACATCGTTGTATTGCCGGCGATAGTGATTGATTCAATATCGTCCCTGCACACCTCATGCCTTTCGAGAAGGGGGGCGAGGAGGTCGTTTATATCCGATACGATGATATCTCTGAGTTCATTAAGCCCTCCCCCCTCGGTAGCATGAATTATCCGTGTGATCACATCGTCGCCAAATCGCATCTGGGAATTATACGTGGAGCCTACGTCAACAACTCGCCCGTCCACAAGATCTACAAAGTAAATGACCACTGTGGTTGTGCCGATATCTATCGCGAGCCCGAATTTCTCTTTGTTTTTAGCATCAGATATAAAAATGGCCTCTGGACCATCCGCGTACCCCAACGCTATTTTCCATCCGGCATCTCTGAGGGCCTTTCCCATGGGGGTGACGAATCCATGGGAAAAACGCATACCTGTTATACCTTTTTCGTCCAGCGATCTTTTCAGTCGTTCGAGGTCGCTAATGTTGTCGTGAATTGTCGGCGGAGGGATGTCGAGGATTAGTCTTTTTACGATCGGGGAAAGCTCAACGCGAAAAGACTGAAGGAGCTCAAAAAAGTCTCGTGATTTTGACAGGGCGATCTTATCACCGACAACAAGCCTCGATTCCTCAGGGATTTCGACCACCATATTTTGCGAGGGGAGCGTCTGGCAGGCAAGGACAAAACCCGCATCCCGGTCGATCGGGGCAATCTTTCCATAGGAAAGGACGTTGCAGGTACCTTCAATGATTTTGAGCCTGCATTTCCCGCATGTTCCCTTTCCCCCACATGAGGATATGAGATATATACCCTGCCGCTTCAAAGCAGCAAGCAGAGTCTCTCCTTCCGAGACGAAAAGGGTTTTGCCTGATGTCAGCTTCACTTCCATATCTCTTCCCCTTGTTACCCCTGCGCCATGTTGTGGAGCAGGGCTTCCAACCCCACTATTATACACTATCGAAATGCAGGGACAATCAGCAACAGGTACAGAGGTAAGGCATGTGCGGGCATGTTGTCAAAAAAGAGAAAGGCCATGTATAGTAATAAATATGGAGAAATATCTGAAATTCGGTAGATTCCTTATGGAGAGGGGACTTATCAGAGAGGCGGACATCCACAAAGCGCGAATTGCCCAGAAGAGAGATAATCTCAGAGTCGGAGAAATCGCGAAAGCAAGGGGGATGCTCACTGAAGAAGATATCCAGCGGGTGCTGATCATTCAGGAAGATACGCTCGAGAAGTTCGGTCAGATTGCGGTAAGAGAAAATTTACTCTCCCGACAACAGCTGAACGAGCTCTTAAAGGAGCAGGAGGACAGATATCTTTTTTTTGGAGAGGCCTTGGTTCTGGTCGGGGCTATATCGGAAGAGGAAGTCATCGAACAACTTAAGGATTTCAACAAGTTAAAGTTCCGGAGCCATCAGCCGTAGGATGTTTCTCCAGGAAAAGGGTTGTGATGGCGATAGGGTTTGTCGGTCTCGGAACATCGGGATCGGACGATGGCACAGCGGCTCATCTTTCAGGAACTCCGGGATGAGTGCATTTTTCTCACCGATAGGTGCCGGAAGCTCCATTACGAATGGTCCCTCACTCGTTATTGCCGGCGCTGCGTCCGGCAAGGCGGGGGGAGATCGTACCCGTCTATGACAAGGAGTCGTTACTAAAAAGGGTCACGGGCTTTCTCGATCAACAGAAAAATGGATAGGCGGGCCTTTGGCGATGAAGAGAGCGAGGTTGAGCAATTAGTCTTGCCTCTGAGACACAGCGGGGATGATCTCACGGATTATTTTAAGCGAGCTACAGGAAAGATCATTTCGCTGACCGTTACCGATAACTCCGTAAGTATGGTTTCCGTCAGGAGAAAAGGGAATCTGGTCTCTCTCAGGCTTCACCGTATGTTTCTCGAAGCGGGGATTGACATTCTCAACGAGATAGCGGAATTTATAAAAAGCCCGAAAAAGAGAACGCCTCTCCTCAGGAAGTTTGTCAGACAAAACAGCAATCGTTTCCTCAAGACAATGCCAAGGAAGGCGCGGCTGCGAACACAGGGGAATCACTATGATCTGCAGACAATATATGATTCAATCAATCGTGACTACTTCGGAGGTGGAGTGTCCTGTTCTATCACGTGGGCAGTCAGGAGCCCCGGATATGCGGTGAAGAAAAGAACACTGGGAAGCTATAGCAGCCAAACAAACACCATACGGATAACCCCTCTCCTCGATAAAAGGACCATTCCCCGCTGTTTCATAGAGTTTGTTGTCTACCACGAGATGCTCCATGCCGATATGGATACTCAGGAGAGAAAAGGCAGACGTCTTGTGCACTCACAAGAGTTCAGGCGGCGGGAGAAACTATTCAAACAGTATGAAAAGGCTATCACCTGGGAAAGAGGAAGAAGATTCTGAAATCCAAGAAAAAAAGGAAGGCATGTCAGGCGCATCGGGACAGCCGAGGGCGATACCGTACGCCGATTATGCAGGCAATCTAGGCTCTTTTTTATTATAATAGAGGTGATGGAGAAAAAAACGATTAAGATAATATCCTCCCTTGGTACTGATTTCAATTCAGAAGTCGATATTCGGGGTGAGAAGTATTTCATCCAGACAGAAGAAGGGGCAGGCAAGAAACCTCGCATAACAACACGGATCTATATGAAGGGAAGGATCATCTATTCAAAGGAGACCGACTACAGGGATATCATGGATGCGCCTGAGCGGGACAAGAGGGTTCGGGAGTGTATGCAGAAACAGCACAAATTGGCCATAGGCATTCTCACGGCGGAACAGGCGGCGAACGAAAGAACGGTAATGGACTATCTCGAGGAGGTGAAAGCCCTTCTGGGAAAAAATAAGGAAGAAAACGCCCTCGGAGTGCTCAATGAGGCGTTACGGAATCACACTGGTAACCCTTTTCTCCTGTCCTATTATGGTTGCCTCGAGGCAGTTGTGAACAGAAACTACAAAGAAGGAATACAGGCGTGCACTCAGGCTATCGAGACGCTGAAACAGAAAGTGCCTTTTGGGGAGGAGTTCTTCTATCCCGTCCTGTATCTCAACCTCGGCAAGACATATCTTGCTGCCGGAAGAAAGAAACAAGCAATAAGTGCTTTTCAGAAGGGGCTCGATATGGATAGTGAGAACAGTGAACTCCGCAAGATTTTGAGAAAGCTCGGGGTACGAAGACGCCCTGCGATCCCTTTTTTCAAGAGGTCTCACGTCCTGAACAAGTACCTAGGAATGCTCTCCCACAAATTCACGAAACAGTAAGGCAGCACTTCTGTCTGAGCGTTCTTTCTTTCACTATCGGGCGCCTGCTTTGCTGAGCCGCCCTTTTCTTAAAACGTCAGCAACGGTTTGGAACTCCTTTATTTCTCCTTAAGCATCTCTTCAATGGTAATCCTTACAGAATCTTCAAGGGCGTGCAACTCATATCCCCCTTCAAGGGTGAAGACGACTGGACAGGGTAAAATGGTGAGTATACTCCTTATTATACCCCTGATACCTTCATCGGTAACCCTCATGTTTGCATGAGGATCTTGCGCGTGAATATCATAACCCGCTGAGACGAGGATGATCTCCGGTGCGAATCTCCTGATGAGATCTGGAAGGATATCTTGGTATATATAAAGATAATCCCTGTTCCCGGAGCCTTTCAGTATAGGGACATTGTACGTATATCCCTCTCCCTTGCCCTTCCCCCGCTCTAAATCTTTTCCACTTTCAGGATAGAAGGGATACTGGTGGGTGCTGAAAAAAAAGACGGTGTCACTTTCTTCAAATACGTGCTGCGTTCCGTTTCCGTGGTGAGCATCGAAATCGATAATGAATACCTTCCGGAATCCGATCTTTAGGGCATATCGTGCGCCGATGGCAATATTGTTGAAAATGCAAAAACCCATTCCCATATCAGCTTCTGCATGGTGTCCTGGTGGGCGGACGGCACAGAATGCCCTTTTTATCTCGCCTGCCTCACATCGATCGACGGCCTCAAGGAGGGAGCCCGCAGCATAGAGGGCCGACTCAAGGCTGCGCCCCGATACAAAGGTATCCAGATCCAGGCATTCTCCGGCAAAATTTCTTATCATATCGATATAGGCAGGGGTGTGAACTAAGGCAATATCATCAAAGGTAGCTCTCCGCGGCTTTATCAGAAGGAGTCTGTCAAGCAGTCCTGATGTTTTGAGAGAGTTCAGAATGCGGACTAACCTCTCTTTCCTCTCGGGATGCCAAGGGGGTGGGGCATGCTCCAAAAAAATATCATCGTAGATAAATCCGACTTTAAGCATAGATGACAACTATACCCGAAAAATCGTCATTTAAACATTGAGCGGTTGAGAGGGCGAAAATGCCGGTGCTGCCTCTCCCTTTCTAGTTATCTGATTTTTCCTGACCTGCCGGATGAGAATCGGTACGTATGGTCATTCTCTCTTCGAGTTGCCTCACCCTTCTTCTTTGTTCTCGTACAATGGAACTTTTTCTCACTAACGAAGGTATGGAAACGAGTATCCCCGAAACCAACCCTGAAGTAAACACGACGACCAAAATCAAGGCTAGAGAGCCCTTATAATGGAGCGAAAGGAAACTGACTGTTATAATGGCCGAGTTCTGTAATGCAAAGAGGACAAACGAAATTGCGATCAAGAGCGCGAGAATAGCGAAACTTTTCATGAAGCACAATACCTCATATTAAGATAGTATATCACAAAAACATGTGGTCATAGAGAGATCAGCCTGTTATTCCCAGTTGGAATTCTCCGCTCTGCAGAAAAGATGCTCTTTTCAGGAAGAGGTTTTCAGACAAAGACAGATAATTTTGGGTTTTACCAAAAACAGATACGGCTCAGCAATCGCTGCGGCAGCAAGCATCCTACTTTATATGAATTAAGACTTCTTCCGCTTCTTTTGCGTGTACATTGCTTTGTCAGCCTGCACGAGCAGTTCGTCCAGCGAGCGTGGAGCATTGGGATCAAAGAACACTACCCCGCAGCACACAGACAATTTGTAATCGCGATTTCTTTTTGCATTATGCAGCTCGAGAGCTTTTTCCAGACGATTTTTAATTACATCATCGGTATCCCCTTCGGCTCCTACGGGAATGACAGAAAATTCATCACCGCCGATACGGGCAACAACATCGGACTCCCGATAGTTCCCTTTGAGAATTGTGGCAAGTTCGACCAGCGTCATATCGCCTTCATGATGTCCATAAGTATCATTGATCTTTTTAAGACCATCAAGATCAACATAGAGCAAATGGAGTCCTTTCTTTGCTCTCTTCGCTATTTTAAGCAGATGTTCTGCCACCGTGAAAAAAACTCGGCGGTTATAAATTCCCGTAAGTTCGTCGGTAACGGACAGAAAATGGAGTTTCTCTTCCATGCGCTTTAGTTTCGTCACGTCCTTTGAAACAATGGTAACAGCAGACGTTTTCCCGTCCCGCCCTTTTACCGGGCTAAAGGTCCTAAAGAAGTCGCGACCGTCCCTGAGGCTCCGGTGCTCATGTTGGACTGAACTGGCGGTTTCAAAGACGTGCTTCACCCTTTCCACAAACCATTTCGTTTCCGCCTCGGAATGGAATGCGCCGTAAGGTTTTCCTACAAGCTGTTTTTTGTGTAATCCCATCCTCTTTATATGCTTTCTGTTCAAAAAACGACATCGGTAGTTCTTGTCCACAAGGTATATAGAATCATCCGTCGATTCCACGAGAGAACGGTACCTCTCCTCGCTCTTCTTGTCTTCGCTTCAAACCTCTTTAGTCTTTCTATCAGAGCTTCCATCTCAGCATTCTGCCGGCGTAGCTTCTTCAGTTCTCCTGTAAGGAATTCTTTCGTCATATGTTTGCTCTTCACATCATGCCCCAATATGGTTTACTAGTTATAACCTACACCATTTTGAATATTTTGTGAGGCGTGATTTCTGCAAAAGATTTTATGCTGGATTATCTGCCTGATATTAAACTGTTAGGCGTAGAATCGTCGGATCTGGAGCTTGCGTAATT
>DMNE01000130.1 GCA_003453735.1 Nitrospiraceae bacterium
ACCAGAAAAATGTTCTCTTGTCAATACAAGAATCAAAAGGTGATTGATTTGAAATCTTGTACTATGAAACAAGAATGAAAATTCATTGTTTCGGGAAGGCGTGCTCAATATTCAATTTCACGCCTTCCGTCTTCTACCAAGTCCTAAGGAACTTGCAATTTGCTCTTCAATTCGCCTGTCCTTTCATTATAAGAGAGGGTGCCCTTCGTAGCAAAAGACTTGGAAATCTCATCGTGGTTCTCATCGTAACCAATGTGACCTCCAATCAACCTGACATTGNNCGACATTACCTATCATGCCTTTCATCACACCCTTAACAGAACCGCCTCCCCTTGGGACAGGCCACCGCATATGGCTGCTATTCCATAACCACCCCCCCTTCTCATCAGCTCATACATGAGCGTCATAGTGATCCTTGCCCCGCTTGCGCCGACAGGATGGCCGATGGCAATGGCGCCGCCGTTTACGTTCGTCTTCTCCTGTAGCTCCTTCAGCTTATCAGGATTATCTTTGGCCAGGATCTTCAGAGAAACCAGAGTCACAACAGCAAAAGCCTCGTTGACCTCGATAAGCTCCATATCATCGATGGTCTTGCCTACCTTGCTTAGCAGCTTTTCAATGGCTTTGGCAGGCACACAGGCCATATACTTGGGCGACCCGGCAGCACACTGCATGGCCTCGATAGTCGCTAAGGGCTTGAGCCCTTTCTCCTTTGCCTTCTTTTGCGACATAATCATGACAGCCGAGGCTCCCGAATTCATGCCCGGCGCA
Organism: Nitrospiraceae bacterium; assembly: GCA_003453735.1. Classification (GTDB taxonomy): domain Bacteria; phylum Nitrospirota; class Thermodesulfovibrionia; order Thermodesulfovibrionales; family UBA9159; genus UBA9159. Next base: position 772 of record DMNE01000130.1, read on the forward strand.
TTCCCTGCGGTGACAGTGGGGCTCCCGTATACCGTTTTCAGTTTCGCGAGCTTTTCCAGGGAGCTGTCTTTTCTTGGCTGCTCATCCTTATCAAACAGTATGGGGTCACCCTTCGACTGAGGCACCTGGATGGCCATCAGCTCTTCACCCACCTTGTATTTGCCCTGCTTGTATGCCCTGAACCATCGCTGATGGCTTTGAAGCGCCCACATGTCCTGCATCTCTCTTGTTACCCCGTATTCAACGGCCACTTCACCGCTGTCAGTAGCAACGGGAGCGAACCCTTTGCGGCTGTAACCCAGTTCAAAAAGGACATCCTCAAGTTCAACGGGCCCGAGCTTGCTTCCCCAACGGACCTTATCCGCTTTGGCGATCAGAGGAGTATTTCCCATGCTTTCCGCCCCCGAGGCAATAACGATCTCAGCATTTCCAGCCTTTATGGCTTGATAGCCGAGACGAAGGGCCGTCATTGACGAGCAGCAGGCCCGGTCGATTGTAAGAGAGATAGAGTCCTCCGGAAACCCAGCCAGAAGCGTGATTTGGCGGGCAGGGACATTCGTATATATGGCATACTCGGCGGGAATGCAGGTGCCGTAATAGACTTCATCCACACCCTTAGGGTCAACCCCTGTCCTCTTTACGATCTCTTTTAAGACCATGACCCCAAGATCCATACTTAGAGTTGTCTTCAAGATTCCATCAAAGCGGCCGAAGGGCGTACGTACCGCTCCCACAATAACCACATCGCTGCTCTCACCATAATCACCCATGAATTCATCCTCCATTGTGTCTATGCTTTTTGGAATTGCCCTGTAGGTTCATCGTGGCAACCTGTAGCGGTTCTTGATATATCTTTACTTTGCTTTCCTTTGAATCGGGGCTTCCTTTTCTCCAGGAAGGCATTCACCCCTTCAAATTGTAAACTCCTGATCCTTCCACTTTCCGATCATCCGTGCTATGGAGATACCTCTCCGTAGTGCGGATATAAGAGTGGCCTGTCAAACTGAACTGTCCTGAGATCGTTTCTCCTGTCCAATAGGATAGTGGTGAAGATATGACGGATAACGTGAACAGAAGTGTACTAAATCAGGACCGGGGTGTCAATGAGAATTGGAAAGGGACCTTAGTTGGTTTCTCAAGAAAAAAAAGGCCCACAATATGTCCGCAATAATCAATAATGACAGATGCCGGAAGCCCCTGTGCAAATTGGATTGTGGATAAGGGCCTCCGGCGGAGGACTTTTTTAAACGAGGAATTTCTTGGGGATATTTTTCAAAATCTCTTCTGCGTCTTTGACCATGACCTGGACCAAGTCATTTACTCTGGGCATATCGTTGATCCTCTGCGCCGCTTCACCGGCAGCCATGAGGGCCTTTTCCTTATTGCCGTCGTAAACGGCCTTGATAGACTCAATCTCAAAGTTGATCAAAGACATGTCGATGGTTGTATAGTCATCAGGCGTGCCCAGGAAGACGCCGGGCGACTTCTGCAGGGTATTTTTGGCATGCTCATCACTCCGAGGGGTCTTCAGCCACCGGGCTGGTCCGACAAAACCGCGGGCGACTACGGTGGCCCGGTCTCCGGCAGCCACAACGCCTTCTTTCCAGATCTGATGAAAATCACTTTCTTGCGTTGCCAGGAAGCGGGTTCCCATCTGAGCGCCATCGGCGCCCAGAACCAATGCTGCGGCAAGGGTCTTGCCGTCGCAAAATCCACCGGCGCCGCACACAAGCGTTTTTTCATCCAACACGGCTTCCACCACGGCAGGCAGTAAAATCATGGAATGTACCGGTTCCCAGGATGTATGGAAGCCACCCTCGTGGCCCGAAGCAACGATCACGTCAACGCCCGCTTTCTTGCAGCGCATGGCCCCCTTGACGGATGGAACCACATGCATCCAGGTAAATCCGGCGTTTTTAATCTTGTCCTTCCAACCGACCGGGTCACCGGCAGAGGTAAAGATAACCTTGAAGTGCTTTTTCAGATCGGGATTTTCTTCCCGAATCCGGATTGCTGTATCGATTATGATTTGCGCTTTATCAACCACCTCAGCCGAAACCATGACGTTTATTCCGAATATACCGCCTTTATCCTTGACCAGACGATAAGTTCGTTTTATTACCTTCTCGAGTGCAGTGGCAATATCGTCATCCCTGTTCGCTTCACCACTATCCACAAAGGCATTGTAAATCCAAGGTTGCGTGCCCTTGCTGAAAAGGGCACTCGTGGAAAGCAAGCCCAGAACCCCTGCACTGGCCGCAGCCACGCAAAGATTATTGTTGCTGAAAGGTCCCATTCCCGCCTGGATGATGGGGTATTTGATCCCGACCAGGTCACAAAGTCTTGATTTAATCATAAACATCTCCTTCATTTTATTTTGACAGGTAGATCCTCTTATCGTTTAACTTGACCCCTCCCCATTGTCAAGCCGAGAAAGTACTACAAACTATGATTGAAGATATTGGTTCAGTATTGCAGGTAACGATTACTAAATCAAATCTTGCATCACGTTGGAAATCTGTCAGTCAATGATTACAGCTTACTATAAGGGAGTGGGGAAAGACATGGTAATTTCCGTCTGTTA
>DMNE01000334.1 GCA_003453735.1 Nitrospiraceae bacterium
CGCAAAACAGTGCGATCAACACCACGGGGGCGGAAAGCCATGAGCCCCACTTCCAAATCGCCAGGTGTTTTACTGAAAAACCATGGACTGGTCGGCATCGGTCCGTATTCGGCATAAGCCCTTGCGCATGAATTCGGGGCCGCTCCACTGCAAGTTCTGGATTTCCGGTATGCATTGGCCGTGTTTGTCCGCATGCTGATTGCGCTTGTTCGCTCCACATATCTACCAAATGGGGTTACCTCCAGTTCATTCTCTGATTCTATTTTATCGTAACAACTACGGTGTTGTGAACACGAAACCATGCTGTAGCCAACGATTCTCAATTTCACACTGAAAAACCGAGAACCGGGCCGCATCTTATGCCAAATGAGAAGCCAACAGTTGCAGTATGAAATGTCAATTGTCTATGAGAATGGAAACTCCATCATTCCAGGGAAGCAATGCGCGCTTTAGGTTTGCGACTAAAAGTTGTGAACTTCTAGCCCACGGGCGCCCTTATAGAAGGCCCCTACGAGTCCTCAGGTATATTGAAAGCCCATACTGTTAAAGATTATTGGTCGTAACATGGATGGCATGAGTGGGACAGGCGGCAGAACGCTCTTCTGGGTTATCCATATCCCCTGTTTTCAACGAAAGGATTTCGCCTGCTTGGGGCTTGCCGCAGGAAGCCGCTTTACCGGGTCTCCATGCGTAAAGCTCCTTTTTCGGTCAAGAAAAAAAACCGGGTACTACCACTCATTGAGTGCTGAATTCAAGGGAGAGCCGTTCCTGTCGGTTCCACCTTTTTCCATGTTTTGTCAGGGTCATACGCTGTAATGCCCTTTGCTATCTCTTCTGTCTTCGGCCCAAGGTCCTTTTCATATATAATACCCTGTTGGTTAACCATGAAGGACATGATCCCCGAAACGCCGTATCGTGCAGGATATGCCACCAGGCCAAAGCCTTTTACCATTTTGCCATTGACTACGTAATCAAGCTCGCCACCGGGAGCATTGCTACCTTGACTTTTCAGGATCTTGAAATAATATCCATGGTAAGGTGAGGGCTTTTCTCCTTTTCTGAACGTGTATCCTCCCTCTGTTGCATGGGCAATTAGTGGCCCCAACGGGCTGATTTCCTCTCCAGAAGCGGTTTCCCAGTACAGACCATCCCTCTTGTCCTTCTGGCTCAGAAAATGCTGCGCGTACTGTAGGACGCCGTCACCATTGCGGTCCTTGCTGGCGTACTCACGCTGGGCATCCACATAAGCGAGAGAAACCTGAATTGTGTTCAATTCGTTTCTGCCTATTCTCCGATTTATGATCTCTTCCTTACCATCTTCCGTAAAAAAAATCCATCCCTTCCCTGACTTCACAATGGGGATCGGGAAGCACCATCCGTCTTTTCCAACAAATACTAGCACTCTCTTGTCATCAGATTTTGAAAACTTGACCCCTCCTGCAGCATCCTTGGCGAAACGTTGCCGGGCCTGTGTATCTGCAACGACATCACCAGAGGATATGACATCCTCGCTCCCGGGCCCGAAAATAGCAAGTAACTCTTTGGTGTCATTGTTCTTGGCTGCCTCCACGAGTGAATTGAATGCGCCTTGCGGAGACTCGAACTCTCTTTGCTTTATATCCTGAGCAGAGACCGGGGAACCAAAAGACGTTACAACAATCATGACGATGAAAGCTGCTAGTTTTCTCGGTTTTGTTTCACTTCTACCCATTATTTCTTCCTCCATAAATCGGCAACCGGATGATATCGCATTCATGTTTACCAGCCGAGAGATGACGGTGGGCCGCCGAGACACTGCCTCGTCTCATCTAGAACGTCCGCCACCGCCACCATGGGATCCTCCCCCACCGCCGCCGTGGTATCCTCCCCCACCGCCACTGCGGCTGACTCCCCCGCTGGTAGCGCCTCTAGCGGGGATTTGGCCGGCCGTGGAGCGGCTTTGGAATCCGCGGTCGCTTGCAGCCCGCTCAAACCGGCTGTTATCGGAGCGATCAAAGGCACTTGAACGAGTTGCAGCAAGAGGTCTTGACACACCATAGCCCCGGGATTGTCCATATGCTTCTGTCCTATTAAGAATTGCCTGTGCACCCCTCTGCACAGAGGGACTGGTCCCCCGCAGTGCTTCCGTTTCTGCGAAAATTCCACCACGAAATCTGTTTGTGGGATCTATGCGCATCATATTGCCTGTCTTGATATCGCGATAATGATTGGTGATGAATTCTCCTCCGTGTCCGTGTCTGTGCTCATGCCCATGCACTCTAACGTCAAAGTCTACGAGAACGAAAAACCCCGGGAACCAGTCATCCCACCACCAAAAAGGATAAGGGACCCAAGTATAAAGGTACGCATAATCGGGAGGTGGAGCGTAGTACGTCACAACGGGGGCACCCTCCGTATAGTAGTAGTCGTTCAGGACTTCGGACCCGGGGTAATTCGTGCTCGGTGTCTTACCAGACCACTGGCCGTTGTCAGGCCTTACAGGCATATCATATCCCTTGATGATCTCCTGAAAGGCTGCCATTGCAGTATCTTTTCCCATCGCTAATGTGCCGCCAGCAGCAGCTTCACTGATTGAAACTTGCACCTCTTCAATAATATCCGGCGTGACAGGGTAATCGGAGATCCACCCATTCCGGGGCGATATACCGACAGAGATCAATGCGCTTTCCGCTTCGGCTTCATTCATCGGCGTGCCAAGTTTGAGTGCTTCGGCGAGATCAAGGGCAAAATCTCCCTCGCGAATGAGTGGCTGTGCTATGTCAGGGTATCCGGCCGTCGTCTGCTTTGGTTGGGCAATTGCTGCAGGTGGAATCAATAGCAAACCGCCCAGAATGAAAATAAACACCCTGGATACTGGACTCCTCATACACATTCTCCTTCCGCCTGAACCTCCTTATATTTTATCAAATAAAATGTTATCTGCGGCATAAAAGCATT
>DMNE01000175.1 GCA_003453735.1 Nitrospiraceae bacterium
ATAAGGGCCTCCTGGGTATAGGTTTGCATAATAGTAGCATATATATGCTACTATTATCAAGGCACTTTGAAGTATCCAGGCGTTTTTGATACAATTTTTACATGAAACAGGTGACGGCTGATGCGCGGCTTAAACAGATTGAAAAACAGATACAGAAGATCAAGGAAGAATTACACCAGATCGGGGACATGCGCCCTGGAACGTTGACCAAACAATACNNAAATCCGAAAGAACAGAAAGGGGCTTTCTACCAGCTCAGCTACACGTACAAAATGAAAAGCAAATCCGAATACGTCAGACCTCAACACGTTGCGACCTTAAGACTACAAATCAAAACGTATAAGAAGGTTAAATCTCTTTTTGAGAAGTGGGTCGACCTCGCCCTTGAACATTCAAAACTCGAAATAGACTTAGCCAATAAGAATCAACTAAAATGACCGAGAACTCAGTACTCTAAAGTGATTTAGATTCGAACCACTTTAGCAATCTTCAATTTAATGGTGAAGCATGAAGAATATGAAAAGGCATATCATTATATTGGGTTATTTTCCTTTCTGTATCAGTCCCGTTCGTTTCCCAAGCGAACAGCCATGACGTTCTTAGGTTGATCTTGCCAGGAAAATCCTGGGCCCTCCAATTTGATTTCAGGAATTTCGACATTCAAGATCAAGGGTTTCTGCCAGATTTCAAGGGACAAAAGATACAGGCTGAGAATCTCTCAAACCATCTAATAGTGTCTGCTTTCCTTATTCCAGCTAAGAAACAAATAACAGCAGCTGATTATAGAGATACTTCACTTGAAAACCTAAGAAAGTCATCATTTAATCTTACAGATATTACTACGTATGAAAAAGATGACAAAGCTTTTACTGAATGTATGATTAAGAATGCCCAGGGAGTTAAAGGTCTAAATCAAAAAAACGTTCATATTTACTTGATCGAGGATGATACATGGATTGATTTGCACCTGTCCAAAGCAGACTTCAAAGAAAACGACAAAAGGATATTTGAGTGAGTTTATTGGTTCTATAAAGCTTATCGATAAGTACGTTCCCTCGAGCTTTGATAATTTTAGTTTTGGTAGTTACTTCTATGTCCGTGAGAACTTGGACAGGGCAATCGAATACTATGAAAAAGCACTAGAACAGGAAAAAGTTCAAGATTCTGTCGGTCGGTACGGGTGCGGTCAAACAGTATTATCCCCAAAGAATTAAACCGCTGAAAAGAATCGCCGGCAGGGGTTTCATGACACGATGGGGAAGAGAAAAATTTATAAACACGCTTCTGTATCTTCAGGCAGCCGCTGCAAACAATATGCTCGGCTTGTTGCTAAGGGAAGATCAGATATTACGTCTGAACTTTGAATCAGATGTTGCCATTGCGATGGACGATGTGGGCCTGTTCCATGATTTGATATCGAGAGCCGACAAAGACTTTACGTACAGCGCGGGCAAAATTAAGGCATTCTTGAGTACTGCATAAGGGGGGTGCTTGTTGGGAAATGGACAACCCACGGTGGGAGATGTCCATTTATAAGGCCTGGCGATGGACATCTCCGCAAACGAACATCTATTGATTTATAAGCGAAATACAATGTCCATCTATCATGTACTTGTCAATAGCACAATCCATTCCCCGTACTCCTACGATCCCAATGGCATCCCTGCGGAGTTCAGCCACGATGTCAAGGGAGTTGACGTCCGAGAGCATCCGAAAATGAGCGACTTAGCCCCTTCAGTTGTGACACAAGAAGGCTCGGAATCATAGTTTAGCGTGTGGCCACGGGTAGAAAGACCGACAACCCAAAACATGCGCAAGGTATACCCTGGTGTGGGGAGTGAGCTCTTTCACGGAATAAAGCAGGACTAGATTGCGCTAGCTAGCCGAGATAGCGCACCTTCATCTCTACCGGCTGTTTTTGTGGTCCGGTGCCTGACTGGGCAGCGTAGCCGACAGGCACCACCGCCATGAATTCTCCCTTGGGCTCTCCCAGAAATTGTAGGACATCATCCTTCATTAAGAAAAGAATTCCCAGCCAGACGGCTCCCAATCCGAGTGATGTCGCTGCCAGGAGTACGTTTTGGACGGCCGCTGCAGAACTCTGTATCTCCATAGTGCGGAAAAAATCGTGTGCCATTTCCCTATTGACTTTAAAAAGCTGGGTACCGTGCGTAATCAGATCACCAGTGTTCACGATGGCAATCACGACAGGTGCCCCCGAGATGCTTTTTGCGGCCATACGAAGCAGAGCGGACGCTGGGCGCGGAAAGTCGCCTGACTTGGAAGTGACAAGGTGTGCTAATTCCTGCTTTTTTTCATTCCTCATAACGATGAATCGCCATGATTGCTGATTATGAGCAGAAGGTGCTTCATTTGCTGCTTTCAGCAAAATGGTTATCAGGCTGTCAGATACTTCTCGTTTCATAAAAGACCTGACACTGTGCCGATCCTTAATGGTTTGTAAAGTATCATTGAGGGAGAAGACTGAATCAGTGGATATCATGTGTTACCTCCATGGTAACGACCGCATTGTTGAGAACTCAGTCCCCCAGGGGGTTTTATTAATGGGCTCACCAGCAAACGCAGAGTATAACCCGAATAAAATAGTCACTGACAAGACGCGCACCTGCGCCCCTCCATCACTCGTTTTGACTAATATTAACTAAAATCCCCAAGAAGAGCAATGAATAAGTCCATTATTATCCATTATTGTTTTTCGGAAGGAAGCTTTAGAGCAAAATAGTTTGCTTTTCCCCCGATATGTCCTTGATCTTTGTTATGAGGAGAGGAAATCAACAATCAAGGGAACCCAAGAAAAGCGTCGATTGCCGAAGAAACTTGCTGGAACTTTATTTTTGTAAAATTAAAGAATTTTAATTTTACAGGTATTTGATCACTACCTGTTTGTAACTTGTAAGTTGCTCACATTGAATGTTCACGAGCTCCTTTGTCTGCCTCAAATTTTCCATTTCGCCTATTTTTTAGTCATTATAGAAAGCAATTAGTATCAATGAGTTGTCATCAATTTTCGCTGTTTCTCGATAGAGGACTTCTTAAGATCCTCTGATAGCCTTACGGCATAAGGATTCTCTTACGTCATATCGTTTAACCGCATTTAAAATGCAGTGTCAAAGCCCTTATATCAACTGATCAAGACTTCGGGAAGAAGTTCTTTACTTTACAGAGAAATCACACCGATAAACTATCGGCAATCACACTCCTCAGGATCCTCCATAGCCAATGGTGATTTTTTCCCCCTCCACAATTACCGGCACCTTCCGTACGCCATTTGAATGCCGGAGCATCTCTTCCAGCTTTATCAGGTCCGACTTCACATCAAAGTAGTCTGCTGCATTTCCATAGGCCGACCTGGCTTTGTCAGTATATGGTCAACCCGCCTTTCCGAATATAATGATTTTCTCCGCCATATGGTGACCTCCTCGTCGAAACCTCATACATTTTAAGAGTGAAATGATGCGATCATTCTTGATTACAATATACATCAGTCTGGAAAGGCTGTAAACTGATAAATACAGAAAGGAGGGCGCAGAGTATCTTAAGCAGGTTTTAGTCCGTAACTTCCCTTTTTATGGACAGTATCTGAGATGGGCAAGTTTCATGTCAGTGGCGAGAAGCATCGGGAAATACACAGCAGCGAGACGAAGTCAAGGCTGCGACTTTTCCCTCCTCCCAAACACGGCTATTGATTTTTATGAGGCCCAGCAATTATGGGATGATCCGGATTTTATTGAGATCCCCGTAACG
>DMNE01000443.1:0-686 GCA_003453735.1 Nitrospiraceae bacterium
TTGGGTTTCTTCATGATGTTATGATAACATTATACATGATATTAGAGCATTCCTCTTCAGCTGGTAACAGCCTTTGACAAGATGCTTAGGGTGTTAGTGCTGCGTTTCTGCCTTTTCACCGATAAACTATTGAGAAAATTCGGTAAGAATAACTAAGCAGGGGGAACCATGAGCGATCGACTGAACGAAATCCTAAATGAGATCAGAGTGCTTGAGACACATGTCAAAGAGGAGATTCAGCGCAAGGAAAAAGAATTTCAATACAAGATACGGAAGGGACGGGTCATATTTGAAGAGGAAGTACTGCAGGTGCAGAGAACATTCTCAAAGAATTTGTTCCGGTACTTGCTCGGCGCCCAGCCGCTTATCATACTTTCAGCTCCAGTGATATATGCGATGATACTCCCTGCTTTCTTACTGGATCTCTGCATATCGGTATACCAGATAAGCTGCTTCCCCATATACGGAATTCCGAAGGTCAGGCGAAGAGATTATATTGTGATTGACCGGCATTATTTAAAATACCTTAATGCCCTGGAAAGGCTCAATTGTGATTACTGCGGTTACTTCAACGGCCTCATGGCGTATATAACCGAAATCGCCGCACGAACGGAGCAGTACTGGTGCCCCATCAAGCATGCATCGGCTATTGTTGGGCGCCATTCACGCTATCATCTGTTCGTTGA
>DMNE01000443.1:720-7656 GCA_003453735.1 Nitrospiraceae bacterium
CTCCATTACGATTTTCGGCTGGAGATCGATGGCGTGCTGAAATCATGGGCGGTGCCAAAAGGTCCCTCAATGAAGCCCTCTGACAAGAGGCTTGCGATCATGGTGGAAGACCATTCCCTTGAGTATGGTTCCTTTGAAGGAGTTATTCCGGAGGGTCAGTATGGTGCAGGGAGAGTCGCTATCTGGGATAGCGGAAAGTATAGCATGCTGGGTGGTGACATCGGGTCAGGAAGGCTCGAATTCAACCTTCAGGGGAAAAAGCTCAAGGGTGTTTTTGTGCTTGCAAAGATGAAGGGCAAGGAGAAAGAATGGCTCCTAATAAAGAAAAATGATACATATTCCGATCGATCCTTCGCGCTCAAAACAGTCTTAGCGCCATAGAGTCCCAGTCAGAAGCCTGAACTGATTCTCCATCCAGATGATTGCCAAACAAACAGCCCCTTGTTCTCCTACGAAAATGCTATAAGGTCTCTGAATGCCCATCTGCCTATAGAGCACTGACTTGAGGTGATCCTCGAGGAAGCATATCCGTATGCAAGGGGTACGGTGGTCGCCTTGGGGCCAAGTAGGTCACCAAGTCAGTGAGAGAAGAGACTTTATATCCTCCTGGAGGCGGTTATACTTGCATTCGATGATCATGCAGCTCTCCGAGCGATAACAGCAACCGTCTTTCATTACGACATGAATGTTGATGCCGGTCTTCTCGCGGTGCGGACAGGGCATGTGGAGCTTCCTTGTTGCCTCGGAAAAGTGCCTATCCTTCGGAGTATACCTCATATTTTTTATTATACACCGTCCTCAATGAGATACAAAAGAGGAAACACTCTCCCCTCCCCTGTCTCTTCGGAGCTCCCGGAATGCAAATTCATCATGACGATGAAACCACAAAACCCCACTATCATCAAGTCTAAATTTAGAATTTGAAGTTGACAATGCGTCGCCATAGTGTGCTATCTTTTAAGTAATGCTACTGCAAAAGAAGAAAGGAGGGGAAGAGATTCGGAAGATTATTGATGGGAACGTTCGAAAAATAAAAAGTGAAGGGGGAGAACAATGAACAAAAGGTTCGCTATAGTTATTGTGTTGGGATTAGCGATTGTTGGTTATGTGGTTTTCAATAGCTTTCCTCATCAGGGATTAGCTGCTACTGATGTATCCTCGATGGAAAGTTGCTATACGGGACCGAGTCCTACCATTGATGCAAAGGTAATAACTCCGGAAAAGAAAATCACCTTTGATGGCATCGCGTATATTGCCGGTCACGGCGGTCATATAGCAATCATCGACATGCGGACGATGAAGCCGCCCACTGACGTAATGAACGATAGGATTGTGCTTACCGAGGCGGGCTCCGAGATGGAAGGTAAGATTGCCGGCATGGACTTCGAAACGGTTAAGAAGGCCGGTGGAACTCATGGTCAGGCGATTCTGACAGAGGGGGGCAATAAAGTCCTTGTTGCAGGCACCTTGGACGGAAACGTATATAAGATCGACCTCGCGACGGGGAAAAAGTCAGGCCCCTTCAAGGTGGGCGAAAAGTTCTGTGGCACTATTGTAGGTCCTGACGGCAAAGTCTACTTCGAGGATATGGCTGACGGTAACGTGTACGTCTGGGATTCTGAGAAGCTGAAGACCGTAGACAAGATGCCTATAGGAAAGGCAGTATGTGGCATCCAGTGGACCAAGAATGCCAAAAAGGCGTATATAACCGACATGCCAACAGGAATCGTTTATGTCTATGACTGGACGACAAAAAAGAAGATAAAGGAGATAACGAGCCCCGAAATGACATTTATTCACCAGGCGAGGATGACCCCTGATGGGAAATATCTCTGGGTGAGTGCTCCGAACGAGTTCGATCCCGGTCTAAAGCCGGGCACGCACAAGAGTCAGGTTATTATCATCGACACGGCAAAGGACGAGATAATCAAACGCATAATCCTGCCCGATGATGTAAGGCCTCACGATTTCGGATTCTCGAAAGACGGTAAATATGCGTTCCTTACATCCAGGACATATGCCGATGACAGCAAGTTAGTCGTCATGGATCTGAGGGACGCCAGTATTGTCGAGGAAGTATCGGCATGTGTTTCATGCCATAAACCAAATGGCATAGAAGTCAGGATAGACAAGGGCTCTCCACTTCTTTGCGGTCTAGAAATAAACTGGCTGGCCAAGAAATAGTTAGTCACCTTGATCTCGCATAAGAAAAAACGATAGTAAGCAAAAAGGGGGTAAGAAGTCTGCCCCCTTTTTGCTCTTTTCCTCTGCCTTCCTCTTATAGCAAAGAAACGCAGTCAACAAATCGGAGGACCGGCGAGCCCGGAGGGGAAATCTCGTCTTTGGATCCTCAAAGACACGACTGCCTGGAATGGTGGTATAATTGTAGTGAGGTCTGAAAGTCCATTATGACAGCAAGATTAAACATCGGATCCTTCGCGATCAAGAATCTGAAACGGAAGATAATGAGGACTATTTTACTCCTCCTGGCCGTTTCTGTAGTTACCGGCACCTTATTTTCAGCAACCCTCTTCATATTGAGCATGCAGAATGCCCTGAAAATTGGGACGTACCGGCTTGGCGCCGATGTGCTTGTCGTACCTGAGAAATATGCTTCTGAGGCCCGTACGGCCCTCCTCGCCGGTGAGCCGACAAGTTTCTACATGAATCGGGATGTCCTCGAGATGGTCAGCAAGGTCGAAGGAGTGAAGAAGGCTTCGCCCCAGCTCTTCATAAAGCCGACATCCTTCACCTGCTGTTATAATGTAGATGTTTTCCTTATAGCCTTTGATCCCAAGACAGACTTTACAGTTACCCCGTGGCTAGAGAAGAATCTCAAGAAAAACCTTATAGATAATGAAATTATAACCGGCAGGGAAGTTCCCGTTATCACGGGGGACAGCATTCCTTTTTACGGAACGCTCTTTAAGGTTGTCGGTACGATGGAACCCACGGGAATGAAATTTTTCGACCGGTCGGTCTTCATGACGATGGATGCGGCATATGCCATGGCCGAAGCATCCGCGACGAGAGCTCAACAGACGATCACTATAGAGCGAAACAAGATCTCGGCAGTACTCGTACAGGTGCAGGATGGTTTTACCCCAGATCGGATCGCCATCAGAATCGAGCATGATGTCCCCGGTGTCAAGGCAATAGCCTCGGATGAGGTTATCAGTACAGTGCGAAAACAGTTAGCCGGCCTTCTCAAAGGAATACTTTTGATAAGTGCAGTGTTATGGATCCTCGCTCTTTTGATGATGGCCTTTGCCTTCTCTATGATTGTCAACGAGAGACAGAGGGAGTTCGGTCTCCTGCGCGCTATGGGGGCAAAGAAAAACCACATTTTTTTACTTATTATAACGGAAGCTCTCACGGTCTCCGTATCAGGCGGCGTTATCGGATTGATCACTGGCTCCGCACTGCTCTTGACCTTCAAAAATCTTATTCTCCACAGTCTGCGGCTACCTTATCTCTTGCCGCCTGCCGCGGTGCTCAGCGAGCTGGTACTCGCAGCAATCATATTCTCCCTTATCACAGGACTCCTCGCATCGCTCTTGCCCGCTTCCTCGGCAAGCAGGATGGAACCCTACGAGGCAATCAGAAAAGGAGAATAACTTGGAGATCAACGGGTTTTGCTGTCATCGTGGGATCGCTGGGAGGCTTTCCGCTCTTGTTTAAAGCATACCGGAAAGCTTGATTTTTTACTGAAGGGATGAGAAATGAGAAAAAATAATCTGTTATGCGGACTGAAACTGCCTGTTCTCACTGTTCTGGTCTTTCTAGTCCCTTTTACGGCTTCCTGCAAAAAGCAAGAAGAAGGATCCGCCAAAAGAGAGGTGCAAGAGACGAGTCCCTATTCAAACGAATCTGTTTTTGATGAGGTAAACAGAAAGCTGCAGGAGAACCCGAAAGATGCCGATTTGTGGTACCGCCTTGCAGATCTCTACGACCGCAACGGCCAGTATGCAGAGGCTGCAGCTACCTATAAGAAGGTAATCGCTATGAAGCCGGACATGGGATACGCTTACTTTAAAATGGGGACAGCCTATGACCGTCTGAACAGACCGGAGGATGCCGTAGCGGCTTTCACAAAGACGATAAAGCTTATGCCAAACTATGCAGTGGCATACAATAACCTGGGAGTGGCTTACGGGAAACTCGGCAAAATAAATGAGGAGATACGGGTGTTCAAGAAGGCGATCGAACTGCGGCCTACGTATGCTTCAGCGCGCTATAATCTCGGCATGACCTATCTGAAGTTGGGAAATAAAAAAGCTGCCCTCCATGAATATGAATCGTTAAAAAACATCGACACCGACTTCGCCCAAGCCTTACAGAAAGAGATCAACGCTGCGCGTTGAGCGGAAAAGAGGAGTGATGGTTAAGCTTCAGAATATCTCAAAGAGTTATGTCATAGAAAGACAAAGGATTAAGGCGATCGATGACGTCAGCGTCGCGATCGGCGACGGTGAGTTCCTATCGATTATAGGCCACTCAGGCAGCGGCAANNATATGGTCTATGGAAGATAACGCTCTATCCGAGTTCAGAAATAAGAAAATCAGTTTTATCTATCAGTTTTCGAGCCTTATCCCGACCCTCACTGTTTTAGAAAATATTCTTCTGCCAACCGCTTTTGGAACCCACGGTGAAAACAATGCCGCCCGTGCTCTCGAACTTCTCGGAATCGTTGGTCTGAAGGAGAAGATGAACGCTTATCCATCCCAACTTTCCGGTGGCCAGCAGAGACGTGTTGCGATAGCCCGTTCCTTCATTACAGCTCCTGAGCTTATCCTTGCCGACGAACCCACAGGGGATCTCGACGAGGAAACTGAAGCCGAGATGATACGGTTCTTTACGATGATGAATGAAGAAAAAGGCGTAACTTTTATTCTGAGCACGCATAATACGGATATCGCGAAACAGACGAAACGGCAGATGAAAATGAGCAATGGAACCATAAAAGAATTATAGGGGTATTCGAGAGACCAGAAAAATCTAAAGTTAGCAGGAAATGAAATGGGAAGAGATACACTTACCAGGGAAGATAGTGGTCGTTTTAAGTAGTGGAAGGAATGATGGTTTGCGTACTGCCGAGGAACATTTCTTTCAACAGTAAAATATGAGGAGGATGCTATGAGAGGTAAGGTGATATTCTTTTCTTTTTTGGCGTTACTACTCCCTGTCTTTATATTTATAAGGCTTTCCGGCCATGCTTATGGCGAAGAGATGAAACATATGCACGGAAGTGGCGCTTCCATGGAATTACACCATATGCACACACTGATGAACCACGGGCTTATAATGGTGACGGAAGGCTCCAACTTGGTAATGCTTGCAGAGATGAAGATGTCCCCGTCTGTTGACCCGATGACCTTGGAGAACGGCCGCCGCATGATCAAGAGCGGCAAAGAAGTAATTGAACATGTCATGGCTGGACCCGAAATGAAAGGGCTTCACAAGGCCGGCCACGGTGATGACCCTCTCATGAAGTACAGTCACCAACTAGGTGAGGCCATGACAAAGGTGACCGACATACTTGAAAATATGAGAGTGGAAGGGCAAATGGACGCAGATATGATGACGATGCATCACCTGCACATTCTGATAAACCATGCCCTTAGCATGGCTGCTGAAGGCTCCAACTTGGTAATGCTCGGCCAGATGGGCATGGCAGATGACGCCGATAAGTTTTCGATTGAGCACGGCAAGACGATGCTGAAGGACGCTCACGCGCTTCTAGATGAAGTTTTCGGGGGAAAGGCAATGATGGAACTGCATGAAAAAGGTATAAAAATGAGCAACAGCATGATGGCTGAAACACATAAACTCGGTGAAGCAGCGGCGAAGGTTATCGACCTTCTCGAAAAAATGCCTTCTGCGCATTAACTAAAGGTTGAGGAGAACATTGTGAGATATTTGTTTTTTTTCTTTGCGGTGTGCCTTTTCTTTTCATCGGGTTGCTCCAGTCAGAGTGTAAAGACCAGCGAAAAAGGACTCTTTCATATTAAGCTTAGCTCTGAAGGAAAACTTCTCAAATTTGGCAGAAATGAAATTTTTCTTCACATCACTGATGCCAAAGGCAAGAGTGTGGAGGGGGCTACGGTCGGGATTACCCCCTGGATGCCCGAACACGGCCATGGCTCGTTATGGCCCCCAACGATAACTGAAAAAGGAAACGGGATATATCGGGCCGTTATCGCCCTTACAATGGCCGGCCATTGGCAACTAAGAATTACGATTCAGAAGGGAGACGTAGAAGACAGCGCAGTATTTGATTTCCCCAATATTACCAAATAAAAAGGCTCGATTCCGATTTCAGTATAAACATGATGTGTAGTGTCTTTTGCTCATAAAAATATTTATATAGACTTCGGTAACGGAGTAGCATCTGTCGTTTTCTCCTGGAGATGAAGGTGAGACAGTCTTTGCCGATGAGGTCCTTGCCGGAGAAGTCGGGTGGCAGATCGTCGCCGAAGATATTTCGATCTTCCTCCGCAACAATAAAGTAGTTCTGACCTTCTTCTTAGTCGTCCGTAACTTTTTACGATCGCTCCTTCGCAGATCATGCGTTGAGAGTCGGCATCTCTGTTATGAAACGTTTTCGCCGCCTGAGAGATGCCAGAACTGCCTCAGGACACAAAGAATGCCGAGATTGCGGTTAAGGGACCGTAAGGAAAAGAACTGGAAGGATACACGGTCGTTACAAAACTCAATTTCAAAAAATGGGTCTATTCCACTGGGCTCCTTCCGGGATCTAGCCTCTCTCTCTGTAAAAGATCCGAAAGCCGTGCAAAATCTCCGATGCTTAAGGTCTCTGCCCTTCTTGAGGGATCGATCCCTGCACCGACCAATGTTCCTTTTATATCCTTCGACATCAATTTCAAGGCATTTGATAACATCTTCCTCCGTTGTGAGAATGCGGTCTTCACAAC
>DMNE01000443.1:7666-23104 GCA_003453735.1 Nitrospiraceae bacterium
GCTGAATCCACCCTCGGCACCGGCCTGAATGCACCCCTCGGCACGACAAACTTTACTTCGGCAATGCCGTGGTATTGAACCATGATGGTCAAGACACCATATTCCTTGCCTCCCGATCTTGCCGCAATCCGTTCAGCCACTTCCTTCTGCACTGACATGGTCAAGGATTTAAGGTATTGCCTGTGTTTAAAGAGCGTAAACAATATCGGAGTTGTTATGTAATAGGGTATGTTTGCCACAACCTTGAATTCATGCAGGGTTTCGTATGGATATTCCAAGGCATCTCCCCGCGTCAGTTCGATATTTTTGTACCCTGAAAGTTCTCGGTTTAATCTCTCATACAGTTCATGATCAACTTCGATAGCGATAACCTTTTTAACATGGTCGGCAAGCATCTTCGTGAGCCTGCCGGGTCCGGGACCTATTTCGACCACGGTATCTTCAGGCGTGACGTGAGCAACCTGTATAATCCTGCTCAGGATAATCGGATCGTAGAGAAAATGCTGTCCAAAGCGTTTCTTAGCCATAACCTCCTGCCTCGTATATCCCTGACGATCAGGAACGGGTCTCCCTGCCTTCACAGGGGATGTAACAGCCTCAGGAAAAAGGCTTCTGCGTTTTTCACCTGTCCTTTTCAAAAAACGGGTCTGAGCTGTTACTCCGGCGTTTACGGACATACTCTTTCTGAGTTCATCATCGGTCAATAACGCACTATGGCGGCGGACAGTCCGCGAAAGCGATCAGAAGCCTTAACGCCAAGGCCTCCGCGATGATATTTCCAAATCCTTCGTACAGGGAAGAGAATACAAAAGAGACATCCTCCCCAGATGCTTAAAGGGATTTTCCCGTCATTGTCCTCCACAGGAATGACCAATCTGCAGAGCAAGGTCCCCCGTGCCAGAGAAGGCTTTTGTCAAATACGGATGTCCTTTTTCTTTGCCGTAAAAAGATTGTAGGAAAACCGTTGTGAAAACCGCCGAAACCTCCCCTTTCCTTCCGAGCGCATCCCGATCTTCTCTCTATCAAGAGGGTTATATTCACCTCTATTTCCTTTTCAGCGTATGGATGATGGACATATCGTATAAAGCCGAAATGGGCGCGAATTATACCCAAGGCATGGGTTGATCTTCGCCCCTGTTTCAGGAGAAAGACTTATTTGCCATAATACTTTTTGTACCATGTCACAAAATTCCTTATCCCGTCCTCTATCGACGTTGAGGGTTTAAAGCCCACGTCCTTTATCAAGTCATCAACTTCTGCATATGTAGCAGGTACGTCGCCAGCCTGTATAGGGAGGAGGTTTCTTTCTGCCTTTTTTCCGAGAACGTTCTCGAGTACTTCAATAAATCTTATGAGCTCAACAGGGCTATTATTCCCGATGTTATATAATCTATAGGGCGCATAACTGCTAGCAGAATCGGGATTGTCCCCGCTCCAATCAGGATTAGATCGTGGGATTCTCTGCATGACCCTTACCACACCTTCGATAATATCGTCGATATACGTAAAATCTCTCTGCATGTTACCATAGTTGAAAATATCTATCGGTTTTCCTTCCAGAATAGACTTTGTAAAGAGGAACAATGCCATATCGGGTCTGCCCCAGGGGCCGTAGACGGTGAAGAACCTCAACCCAGTGCAGGGAAGCCCATACAGGCTCGCATAGGTATGGGCCATGAGTTCATTCGCCTTCTTTGTAGCGGCATAGAGTGAGACGGGGTGGTCGACATTATGATGAACCGAAAAGGGCATCTGTGTATTAGCCCCATAGACAGAGCTTGATGAAGCAAAAACGAGATGTTTGACATTGGTGTGCCGGCATCCTTCAAGGACATTCAGGAATCCGACGACATTACTGTCAATGTATGCATGGGGATTGATCAGGGAATACCTTACCCCGGCCTGCGCAGCAAGATTTACCACAACCTCAAAATGTTCATGAGCAAAAAGCTCGGCAATGAACGCTCTGTCTTCGAGGCATCCTTTAAGAAAGGTAAAGTTTTTGCTCTGTTCAATCTGCGTTAATCTGGCAATCTTCAGGCTGATATCATAATAATCATTGAGGTTATCAAGACCGATGACCCTATTGCCGTGATCGAGAAGTCTTTTGCAGAGGTGAAAACCGATGAACCCTGCTGCGCCCGTGACTAATATTTTCTTATTATCCAAAGTTCTCCGCTCTCTCTTTCGAGAAATCTTCTCATCCTTTTTTCAAACACATCCACTATCTCAATGCATTGCAAATATCTGCCGATAAAATATCACAGGCGGTGAACTGTCAAGAAGAGACCAAGCTGTCATTGTTTAACCAATGCGTATTCCATTCAATTAAAGACCTTCTCAAAAGTTCTTGAAGGATTGATTTTCCTTTAACTCTAGCGCAAAGACAACAATAAGATGTGCCAGAAATTAATTATAAACCTTAAAACTTCGCTTTATCAAGGGAGCGACGTCAGTTGCTCCCCATGAGAGGAGAGAAAGGCTCAAAGATACATGATGAGGTCATGGACAGGGGTAACTGTAAGCGTACTCGATACGGAAGATGAAGTGGCGTGGTCTCTAATGACTCAGACGAATCGTGCTGGACAAATAAGGGTCTCGTCGATTCTTGAGACGGCACCCCATAGACTTTTGCCGTATGGTGTCCGCTTATTCATGGTTTTTGATATTCACTGACGACAGATTCCGGATCACCATGCATCCTGATCATACCGTGATCAATCCAGACAACGCGATTACAGAGCCTTTTAATATCTGCCATATTGTGAGAGACGAGAAGCATTGTTACCCCCTTTTCTCTAAACTCCAATATCCGCTCATTACATTTTTCCATGAAACGTTCATCCCCGACAGCTAGGATCTCGTCAATGATTAAGATTTCTGGATCGACCGCTGTGGCTATCGAAAACCCCAGCCTCGCGACCATCCCGGAAGAATAACTCTTCAAAGGGCTATAGATGAATTCATGAAGTTCGGAAAAATCCACGATGTTCTGAAATTTCATCTCGATCTCTTTTCGGGAAAGGCCAAGGATGGACGCATTCAGATAGATGTTCTCCTGCCCGGTAAGTTCCATATCAAAACCCGCACCCAGCTCGATCAAAGGGGCGATCTTGCCATTCACAGATACGCTGCCTTCAGTCGGTTTCAATACTCCCGCGATGACCTTTAGCAGGGTGCTCTTGCCGGCACCGTTGTGACCTGTCACGCCGACGGTTTCACCCCTACGGACCTCAACGGTGATGTCCTTTAATGCCCAGAAATCTTCATAATCCATTTTTCGCCCTTTTAACCTGTGGATGAGGTATTCCTGGAGCGTCTTTGGCTTCTCTTTTGCGAGCCGGTACCGGACAGAAACGCCATGAATTTTTATTGTTGGTTCATTCACTTTAAGATACCGCTGTTGCCTCTTGATCTTCACTCAAAGATAATACGGGATCCTGTCTTTGTAACGGTCATAGAAGAGCCATCCCAGCGACAGTGACGCTAGAGAGAAGAGAAAAGCATAGAGCAGTTTTTCAGAGAGAAATGAGACTTCCATGGAGAGTGAGCCTCTGAAGATATTCACAAAGTAATACAGGGGGTTCATATGGAGGATGAAAATGAATTTCTGCGGTACGATGGATTCCGGATAGAATATCGGTGTCACGTACATCCAAGCCAGCAGGACTACCTCATAGATATAAATAGCGTCGTGAAAGAAAACGGTCAGGGTGGAAAGAATGAGGGCGATACCGAAAGAAAACAACGCGACAAGGATGATAAGAAGCGGGAGGAGAAAGATATTGTGGCTGATGGACGTTCCGTTGAGATACAGGATGATAAAAAGAGGGACAAGGGAAAAGATGAAATTGATCGTTGCAGAGATCACCACGGAAAGAGGAAATATGGCTTTCGGCATATAGATCTTATTAATGAGGCTTCTGTTGCCTAAGAAACTTGTCCGAGAGGTAGAGGTGCTCTGTGAAACAAAGTTCCAGAGAATGATTCCAGCCAGCAAATAGGAAGTATAATTTTTCTTAGAAGCCGTAAAAAGTCCCGAGAAGACCATATTCAGGATGAGCATCATGAGCATTGGATTCAACATAACCCAAATAAATCCAAGGACTGACCTTTTGTATCGCACCTTGATGTCTCTCAGAACGAGATTCCTCAAGAACTCTTTATACTTCAAGATTTCAACTACTTCCCGCACGGATTCAATCATTTCACTGACCTCAATCTCGTATTATACAGCAGGGGGTGCATTCCGGAAAAGGCAAATCCAAACGATCAAAGGACAGTATGTATGGTAGAATACTTTGCCTGGAAGGGAGCTTCCTTGAAACAGACAGCTGGCAACTGTTCAAGCTGCGCTACCCGCGGCGAGCACTCCAGCGATGAGGTGTTCGGACACCTCACCTGCAGCGTCCGGCGGGAGAATCACGACTGTCAGTCATGATTCTGTCTTCAAACNNAAGAAAAATGTGCACTCTCGTGCACATTTGCAATAGCAGGATCGACGGATTGCAGAGAAGTGTTAAAAAAAGAGACACTAAAGAAAATCTGCTGCCTGGGTTCCTCAACCAAAGGAAGTTCCCCGCCCTGAAGGAGAGTGCCTCAGTAATGCTCCTTATCGGAACCACTACGAATACAAAGGTTCCCGGGAAAGATGCATGAATTTCTGGGAGCGGGGAGTTCGTGCTCTGCACCGATAAAGATAAGAGACTTAACGGCAGAGACGGTATTGAGATATAATAAGAACTTGCTGCAATGAACACTGGGAATGCGATAGAAGAAGGCAGTTTACCAATATATATGGGAGGAAGGTTCTTTGGATACTCTTTTTGATTTTGCACCGATAAAAGAATTCCCCTGGCAAAAATCAGCAGGCAATCTAACCACCACCATCGAGAATCTATGAAGGTACTCTTCTTCTTCGGCACCCGCCCAGAGGCTGTCAAGATGGCGCCGCTCATCAAGGAGTTCCAGAAATATCAGGGGGAGTTCGACGTCAGAATCTGTGTTTCCGCTCAACACAGGGAGATGCTCGATCAGGTATTGAGTTTCTTTGATATAAAGCCTCACTATGACCTAAACATCATGAAATCCCAGCAGACGCTCTTTGAAATTACCGCGGCTACCCTAAGCGGGATAAGAGAAGTCTTGCAAGATGAGCGACCTGACTGGTTACTGGTTCAGGGGGACACAACAACCACCTTTGTCGGTGCCTTGGCGGCATTCTACGAGAAAATCAAGGTCTGCCATCTCGAAGCCGGACTCAGAAGCTTTCACAAATATTCACCTTTCCCGGAAGAGATGAACAGGGTATTGACGTCACATATCGCCGATATCCATCTAGTTCCTACTGAGCGGGCAAAAAGGAATCTTTTGCGTGAATCGATTTCTGAAGAGAGGATCCACCTCGTGGGCAATACGGTCATCGACGCCCTTTTCCTCGGCACGGAGAAGGTCGAGCATCTCCTGCCTGACGATTTCTCGGGTGCTTTTGACAGTATCAACTTCAGTGACCGTGTCATTTTAGTCACCGGTCACCGGAGGGAGAGCTTCGGCAAACCTTTTATGAATATATGTCACGCCTTGCGGACAATAGCGGACACGAAAGAAGTTTCAGTGGTTTACCCGGTCCATCTGAACCCCCATGTAAGAAAGCCGGTCTTCGAGATACTCGCCGGAGTTCCGAACATCCACCTCATTGAACCCCTCGACTATCCTTCATTCATATGGCTTATGAACAGGAGCTATTTCATTCTTACCGACTCAGGGGGGGTACAGGAAGAGGCGCCGTCACTGGGAAAACCCGTCTTGGTTATGAGAGACGTAACAGAAAGAACGGAAGGCATAGATGCGGGAACAGCAAAGCTCGTCGGTACCGATCCGGAAAGGATAGTTGAAGCGGCTTCGCTCCTGCTGGACCATAGAGAAGAGTATGAGCGGATGGCAAAGGCGGTGAACCCGTATGGGGATGGTAAGTCATCTGAGCGGATACGGAATATCTTCCTGAATACCGTTGGGCTGAAAAAGCCAGAATGATCGGCGGCCGGTGAAACTTCTCCATCTGCTGTATGAAAGCAAGGGAGACCCTTTTGGGATCGGCGGTGTCGGCATGCGGGCTTATCAAATCTATAACCGCTTAAAGGAGCGTCTCGACATTACGCTCTTATGCAAGAAATATCCCGGTGCTCATGATGGTGAAATCGAAGGATTAAAGCATCTCTATGTGGGAACTGAGAGCAAAAACTTCACAAAAACACTGTTATCGTATGCATATCATGCCGGCCGTTTCGTCAGGAAGCATGGCAATGAGTTTGAGATCATCATAGAGGAATTCTCGCCCGCCATACCGACATTCCTCGGTTTTTTCAGAAAAAGGCCTCTCGTTCTCCAGATTCAGGCCTATACGGGAAAGAACTATTTTGAAAAGTATAACCTTTTCTATTCTGGTTTCCTTTATCTCTTTGAGCGATTTCTGCCTCCGCTTTACAAAAACATAATCGTGGTTTCTGAAACGACAAGGAAGAGATACTACCTGGAGAACCGTGACAGAAAAATAGCGGTTATACCAAACGGAATCGGCGGAGAGTACCTCGGATGTGAACCGGGAGAATCCGACTATGTGTTATATCTCGGCAGGATTGATATCCACAACAAGGGACTGGATATTCTCCTCAGGGCATATGCAGAGTTTTTCTCTACGTTTCCCCATATCAAGCTCTTCATAGCAGGGGACGGAAGAGATAAAGAGAAGTTTCTTGCACTGCTTCAGGGGTGTCCTGAGTTTGTACGGCAAAACATCGTGTTGACCGGGTGGGTAGAAGGAGAGCGCAAGATGCTCTTGCTCAAAGATGCCCTCTTTGTTGTGGTGCCTTCACGGTATGAAGCCGACGTGATTGTTGCCCTTGAGGCGATGGCATGCGGCAAGGCTGTCGTTTCCAGTGATATCCCTGAACTTAGGTATATCCCGCACAATGGAATGGGTATTTCTTTTCCGTCAGGAGATGCAGGGGCTCTTGCATCGGCTATGAAGGACCTCGTCCTCGACAGCAAACGTTCCCTAATGGGTCAGAAAGGGAGGGAATGGGTAAAGGAATATACCTGGGACAGAATTGCCCTGAGATACGAGAATTTTCTTTATGCTGTCGGTAAAGACTATCGCTGACGGCGCGCTTTCAACCTCAAAACGCTTGAGAGGTAAACCGTGGATCTTATCGACGAAGACAACTATGAACGTGCATCATTGTACAAGCTCTTTTCATCACTGTTCATGCAGGAACCTACAGAAGAAGTTTTGGAAACCTTGAAAGAGATATTTCAGATGAAATTTGATGAGACTACCGATGAAATAGGAAAGGATTTCAGACATCTCTTTCAGAAACCGGCAGGTCATCTTGCACCCTACGAATCTCTCTATAGCTATCCCTTAGGAGACAGGCCGAGACTTTGGGGCAAGGTCACCGAGAAAGTTCAGGAATGCTATCGATCAGCCGGCCTTATGATCGACGAAGAGATACATGTTATCCCTGACCATGTATCCGCTGAACTGCTCTTCATGAGTTACCTGATAGATCAAGGTCTCACAGACCGGCAAAAGAGCTTCATTGAGGACCATCTCCTCACATGGATGCCCGCGTACTGCGACGAGCTACAAGAACACGCGCGCACAACATTTTATAAAGAGGTTGCGGAAATGCTCAAAGAATTTCTATCATCTGATTATGAAGAATTCGAAAGCAGCGGGAATCATTGATGCCGAGAGACCCTGAGGAGAAACCCCTCTTCAAACAGCTTTTTGAGGCAAGTGCCGTAGGTATCCAGCTTGTCCTGTGCACGTTCGTAGGGTTTGCCATCGGATATTTCCTTGATAAGGCTTTCAAGACCTTCCCTTGGCTCACCGCCATATTTCTCCTCTTAGGTATCGTTGCAGGATTTCGTGAACTCCTGAGAGTAGCGAGGAAACAGAATGGGTCTGGTAAAGAAGATCATTAGACAGAGTTTATTCATCATCGTTCCCCTGTCATTTCTCTCTCTCCTCCCGAACTGGGACTCAAAGGAACTCGCGTTCCTGAGGCTCTTCGGAAATCCCAATTACATGACTATAAGCATCATCCTCGGTGCGATCATCGGTATTGCAAACCTCAAAGGCATGATCTGGGGCATCGAAAGCATGCTCGGCACAACGCAGGCAAATCTGAAACTCGTCTTTTTGAGCCTGCTCAGGCTCTTCATCCTCTTTGCCATCATAATCATCCTCGCAGCTCTCCACCGTATCAATCTCTTGGGTCTCTTGCTGGGAATGACCGTGGTATTTATTTTCCTCATAAAGGAAGGTCTGAAGATGGCCAAAGAACAATAGTCCTCGGCCATTCACATTCCCCTTTTTAAATGGGCAGATTTTCTCGGTCCTTCTTGCAAAAATCAAACGTAACTATTTTAATTATTATTTTGTCGGAAGCATCTCGGAAACACGGGAAAGATGACCGATAAAATGCTCTGCTGCAGCATATGACATCCTCCCGCCGCTAGACTGCTGAGGCAGTTCTAGCGGGGGTTTCCTTTTGGGAACAGCGCTGACTTGGATAGGGCGCACGCACAGAGCGCTTCCTGGGAAGCAACCGCACGAGGCTAATGAGTGAAGCCAGCACCTGTAGATGTCTTACCGCCAGGAGGGAACTTTGGTCCCTCAAGACGACCTGAGCTTTTCTGCCCAGGCTTTTGGCATTCCTTAAATACTCTCTGATCCAGTATCTGGCCGCGATGTTGTACGAAGCATTCAGGTCCGCATTGTAGATCCTCTGTCCTCCGGAGAAAACCGCTATCTGCTGGTTGGGATGGATCAGGTGCTTTACGTAGTTGTTCCGCTCATTGTCTGTTTGCCTAGGGGCAATGTTCGACCACTCAGCAAAGACTATTTGGTTGACGAATGCCTCAGCCTCGCGGTATATACTGAGTGTCGTTTCGGTGTGCCGACAATTCCTTTTTAGCTTCTGCCGAGTTGTCTTTATTTATTGTCATAGGTTGATAATATTATACAGGATAGGTTAACATTTGTATATCCTGGCGCCTAACTCCACCCTGGCATTCTACCCAGGATGGAGAATGCGGCGCCTATGAGTGTTCAAATGGTGCCGCTCCTTGCCGGCGCTTCTATGCCGAGTATTTTGTGCATCTGACGGAAAGACTCTGGGAAATACTCGACAAAGCATAAAAAGACGATCGCTGTCGCAAACATCATCTTTTTCACACGGCCACGAAATCCTTACCGAGAAAAGAGAAAGCGCCAAAAATAGAGAGCGCAGCCGATAACAGCAGCGAGCAACAAACCTGCTATGATGACAAGGAGCTTTTTCTTTCCGAGCAAGTCGGTAAATTCTGCAGAAGCCTCCCTCGTCGCACTCTTTGTTCTTACAGCCGTCGTCACTGCCTTTTTCGTGTCTTCGTCCCTTTTACGACCGATTTCGAGGAGCTCAGATCTCTTAAAAACCTTGTACTCTACTTCCATTTTCTCAGCAAGTCCTTCCGCTGGAGCACCACACGTACTACAGATATCTTTCCCTTTCATGTCAGCACTGCATTTAGAACATTTCATCCTGCCTCTTTTCACCGTAGAATGTGTATCCCGTACAGCAACTCTAAGACTTATCCTTCACCGTGAAACCCCTTGCACCGAGATCAGAAAGAATTTCTTTTCCATGATTCTTCCCGTGCGTCTCGACGGTGAAAATCACCCTTGTCTTTCCCACCGGCAGATCTCCAGCAAATCTCTCATGAACGACATGAAGAACATTCCCTCGATGGGATGCGATAATTCCTGTCAATACATGGAGGCTTCCGGGGACATCGTTAACAACCACCTCAAAGACGCCAATCCTCCCGCTTGCTATGAGGCCTTTATGGATTATCCTATCGATGAGTGTAAAATCGATGTTCCCGCCGCTGACGACAAGAACCACCCGTTTATCTTTAAATCGCTCTTTATTTTTCCATAAGCCTGCAAGGGTGACTGCACCGGCGCCCTCAACAACGAGTTTTTTCCGCTCCAGGAACAGGAGGATCGCCATGGCAATAGCGTCTTCACTCACCTTCACAATATCATCCACGTATCTGCCCATTATCTCAAATGTCCTATCACCTACCCTGCCCACGGCTATGCCGTCTGCGAGAGTAGGCAACGGAGGGCTGTCCATTATCTTCTTCTCGTGAAAGGAACTATATGCTGACGTAGCTGATTCCGTCTGGACGCCGATGATCTCAGTCTTGGGCGACAGAGTCTTGGCAACAACGGACACCCCGGAAATAAGCCCGCCTCCGCCAACAGGGATAAACAGAGCATCGATATCCTCTAACTCCTCCAATATCTCCACCCCCACGGTGCCCTGGCCCGCGATGATTCCGTCATCATCGAACGGGTGAACAAAGATATATCCCTCCTGAGAAACTGCATAACCTAATGCATCCTTGAAACTCTCCCCGTACAGCACGACCTCAGCGCCATAACCCCTCGTTGCCTCTTCTTTCACTATGGGGGCTGTCACCGGCATGACAATCTTTGCCTGGATCCCGAGTCTGCTAGCGGCAAATGCAACACCCTGGGCATGGTTACCCATGGACGCTGCGATTACCTTTTTGTCCTTCAAAAGATGCATCTTATAAAATGCGCCCCTCACTTTGAACGAACCTGTCTTCTGAAGGTTTTCTCCTTTGAGATAAACCTCGGCCCCTGTCATGGCGCTGAGTGAGGTGGAATGGATCAATGGGGTCTTATGGACAAAAGGCCTGATAATCCTCAACGCCTCCCGAATATCCTTTATGTTTACCATAAAAATATTCCCCTACACCCTTCTTATCATTTCTTCAATGCTTCGTAATATTTCCAGTGAGACCACTATCTTTATAATAAGGTTCTTCGAGCTCTTTTACAAACACCATTTCCCTTTAATCGACAATCCGTGATACTTAATGAAGAGTCCTCAAGCCTATTCCGACATCCTTATTTTGCATCTCTGTCTTTCCATTTTTTTTAAACCTTTTCGCCGTCTCTTCTTCCATGGGTTCCTTGCCGGAGAAAAGCTATAGAAAACTGCACACCGCAAAGATCAGGAGCAAGGAGACCAAGCCATGTTCCGTCACGGTATATCTGCCGAAGGACATAAGAATATGGCTTTTCTTTACTCCATACTAAATCTTTTTCACCACAGATACTGTCTTCCAAAATCGTAATCTATGACGATAGCTTTCCATGAGTAGTTGACGACGCCGGGAAAGAGCCTTATTCCGAAAAAGAGATCCTTGGGGGCCGCAACAATAGACAGTTCCATGCAATGACAACGTCGGACTGAGCCTTTGCCAGTATTAATTCTAAAAGAGAATTTGCAGACCCAGGAAGACCTGAATGACATATAGACAGATGATCAACATATCGAGAACAAAATGGTAAGTTCTCAATGGTGAGTCCAGACTCTTTTTTTCCCTTGAGATGAGGAATGTAGTGACAATTGCGAACGTGATTAAAGTACCCACTACGAAGTGCAGTGGATATTTCATAACGTGGCCTTGGTCGAAATAGACGAGGCTCGCTCCAGCAAAGTAACCAATGGGACCCAGGACCGTCATAAGGTGGCCGATCGTCAATCCCGTGAGGAATTCTGTGAGAAGGGGGGACTCTGAATAACACCTGAAAGTCGATAGGTATTGTCGTTCGCAACTCTATGAAGATTACGATTGGAATAAGAGACCTCGACAAAGTCCTGCGGCGTTTGTTTCAGCCACTAATACGCAAAATGGCGCGAGGACAAATATTCATGCTTTCGAGTAGAAATGTTGCCGGCCTGGCACGTTCGTTTTTCCTCTCAACGAACTAAATAGGCTTAGATAGCGCGCGTGAGTTTCCATTCGTGACAGCTACCGGTCAAATCTGTCGCAGAGAGAAGTACCGGAAATAACTCGCACTGGAAGCCTGGCTGATAGGCTATGAAGTACCATCTTTGACGTCGAGTTTTGACTTCACCTGCTACACAACACTTTTCAAGAAGATGCAACGCTTAAGATTTCCGAGGGAAACACGCATGACGCCTAGAGGTAGTGATTTGTTAGACTTTTGTTCATATACTAATTGTCTTTAAGTTTGAAAACGTACCAATTTCCTAAAGCCATCACAATAAAGAAAACAACCGCGAGACCCAACCAGAAGCTTCTGTGGCTAAGGAAGGTTTTTACACTTAAGATGAGGAAGATTAACGAAAGCACAGCGGTTAGCAATAAAGTTACTCTATTGCGAGCCCTTGCAAATAGCTTCATGCTTTCGGAAAATGTGAGTCTTATTTCAGTTGCGACAAGAGTTTTCGTAAGCGCTCTTGTTCCAATTTCCCAAACAATGAACACGGGTAATAATAAAATGAATAAATAGTACGCATAACCAGCAAAGACAAATGCCGCCATTAAGATAAACAAGCAGACATAATAATATGCAATAAAATTCCGAATCTTTGCCTCTGTTTTCTTGTCTTTGACAATATATCCTTTTCCCAAGCTGCCCCAGGGATAGAAGAGAGGCGTCCCGCTCTCATCAACCTTGAAGAGCCTATCACTCATTCGCTTAAAGTAATCAAACATTGGAAATACATGTGAAGTCTAAAACCAAGAATAGAAGTATTCTATATTTTTCATAAAGAGTTGCGATTGCCGACACGTTTTCCACCGTAGTCCCTCTGGTGATAGGCTAACCCCCAACGGTACTAGTTACCATTTATAAGCATCATCATTTTAACAGATTCAAAAGGTGTTAGGAGGAGTCTTTCCCTCATATTCCGATAGAAATACTGATGTATAAGGATGGAGGCGTTATAGTTTTTTACCTTCGAAGTTTTACGATAAAGCTATCATACTTTTCTTTAAAGCCTTCCCGAAGAGACCACCGCCGCACCTCCTTCAAGTCTACTTTCTGGGCCTCTGCCACCATAGTTGCCTGCTCCAGAGCCTGGGGATCATTCCAATGGTAGTAAGCGGCCAGCCGATCTTTCACCGTGTCCGTGGGAGTAAGCAGAACGATTCTGCCATATTTTGTATTGATTTCGTTTTTGGAATGTATTGGCTCGCTTCCCACTGCAGCCGGAGGGGAAACGAACTCTATAAAAAATGGACAGTCATCTCTCATAAAATGGCGCGAACTCTCTCGTTGAAATCCGATCTCCTGCAGTGCCTCGGAAATTTCCTTGAGCGCCGCGTGTGAAATAAAATCAAGAGCACCGGAGATGTACTTATTGTGAGTGTACATAGAAATGCAAGCACCGCCCACAAGCAGTACATCAATATTTTTCTTTCTGAATGTTTCTACCACTATAGCCGCGAGATCTTTAATATCAACATGCTTCCAGTCAATTTTCATTGTGGCTTGCCGGCTCTCCGAGGTCTTCTCCGCTGCCCATAGAACTTTTCCTTCTCTGCATCGGGAAGGAACTCGTAGGCGTTTTCGACTAATTGTCTGAGCTCTGCCAGAAAAGGATATCGGGGATTAAATGTATACAACCTCACTTTGCCTATAAGTCGACTTGCAACAACACCGCTGTCTTCCAGCCTCTTCAGTTGCTGCTGAATCCTGTTTACTGGAACGCCAAACGTTTTTGCCATGCCTAAAGGATAGCCCTCTCCATAGGTGGCGAGAAAGAAAAAGATTCTTTCAATCATGACATTTCCAAAAAGACCCTCAAGCATGGCGGCTCCTTACCATAATCATTGGTAATACTACCATGTATTATGGTAGCTATATCAAGTTATTTTGTCAAGCCCGAGATCAGTGTTTCATAAAGGTGGGGTCGTCCCCTTTTTTCGACTTACACCGGGGTGAAAGTGTTTATTTCCAGTCATACACTTCATATTTCGTCGAAGTAGTAGACGTGTTGGTTACAGGAAGAATCCTTGTCGGGGCTATTCTTCACGAGGCAATGCTAACCGCCAGTAGTCAGCATAGTGCCAACTTAGGCAAATCTGTCGGATTATTTTAATAATCAACACTATAGAAGCGGGTATAAATGGAGCAGCTTGCTCCGATTTTGTTTGTCTTTACAAAAAACCTCCCCCGCAGAAGCAAGACTACACCATTGATGCTAATTATCACACCAGCGAGCTTGGCTATGCGTGTGTGATAACTTGGGATGCATCGGTACTTCAGAATCGAAAAGAGAACGGGTACAGTATAGCTTCCTAGGAGAATAAATACAAAAATAATCTCCCTTATACCAGACTAGGCCAGAGCCGCCATACGCATATAGGAACTGCTAATGAGAGTGCAAGGTCAGCCCAGCTGTCAAGCTTTGTGCCCAGTATCGATGTTTGTGACAACACACGTGCGATCCAGCCATCTGCTGCATCGGAAAGCAGTGCCAAGATAAGACACACAAGAAAGAGTGTAGCCTCACCACGCCAGGCCAATACAGGTAGTGTAAAGGCCACTCCGAGGCGAGCTATACTCAGAATATTCGGTACTGTAAGTATTTGCCTGCGTAAAGTGTCCATCTCTGGCACGTCTCTTGAAAAGTCTCATGTAACTGCTTGTTTACAAGCGCAATTAATTACCATTATATCAAGTTCAGTTCTGAGGTAGTACTTTCTTTCACTTGGTGAAGAGGTCAAAGAGGAATTTTATAAATGCGACCAAAACGGCTATCAACATAAGCCATGCATAAAACTTGAAGCCTTGCTTCGTCTCCTCTGAAGGACCAAAATCCCAGATATCCGGATTTGTTTTAACTTCAAACGGCAGCTGTTCGAGAACTTCTTGTGCCTTACTGACAAGTCTCTCCGGAACAAAGAGTGTCCACCATAGACCCGGACCCATCGCAGTTGAAATAGGCATAGCCAGTCTAACTCCGCTTGAGGTGTCCTCTTGCATATAATATGGGATATTGGCTTCGGTGAGTGCATTTGTGGCCATCTCCAGCTCATACCTCTTCCCTGTTTTCAGTACAATGACGAAGTTATCATCTGTAGAAGTCATAATGCTGGCAAGAATCCCAACGATTATTGTTTGTAATAAACATCATTATAGATAGCAGATCGCTCAGGTGTCGGGTTCAGGAAGAAGTGAACGGTCATCCAGTCATCGTCTAAAGAGGAGTACCGCCAGCAACAAACACAAAAACTATTCCGTGGACCTATCTGATTATCTTAGAAATCAACGCTGGAGAAGCGGATTCCAGTAGAGCCTTTGGATAGTAATATTTTATTTATTTTTTCCTGATTATTTTCGCATAGTGGACAATAGCAAGGGCACAGGTTCCCGTAAATGATCGGCAGAATATGCGCTTTCCGCAAATCGTCTCCAAAAAAATTATGTCTTGCAATATCACCAGAGAACCTTCGCCCCATAGTCGGAGAAAACCCTGTCCGCCGATATAATGGTGGTTCTTCCGCAGAATCTGCGGGTAGAAAATTGAGCAAAAATGG
>DMNE01000464.1 GCA_003453735.1 Nitrospiraceae bacterium
GCCCCATCAAAAATATTAGAATTATTTCCTGCGGCATACTTTGCGATTTTTATTCGGGAGCAGTAGGAATGCGGAATCACGATGTTTTGAAGATTTCAGGAGGAAGGAATCAGGGTTGCAAGTGGCGGGTCGATCAGTGGAATTTTGTGGCAATGGGCATCCCTTGTTCCCTATCGCTACATTCGAGATTTTGTTAAATTCAAAATAGAAAGGAGGACGAAGAAGGGATGTCAGATGCAAAGAAGATCGATGTATTGATGGCAGAGGGCAGGACATTTCCGCCATCAAATGACTTTAGTAAGAATGCCCATATCAAGAGCATGGCCGAGTATGAGAAGATTTATAAGAGGTCCGTTGAAGACCCTGAAGGATTCTGGGCTGACATGGCCGAGAAGCACCTCACCTGGTTCAAAAAGTGGGATAAGATTCTCGAGTATAGCTTTGAAAGACCGGAGATCAAATGGTTTGGTGGCGGAAAGTTGAATGTTTCATACAACTGCCTCGACAGACATATTAAGACTGCGACGAGGAACAAGGCGGCGCTCATCTGGGAGGCTGACGACGGACAATATAAGACTTACACTTATCAACAGCTTTACTACGAGGTGAACAAGTTTGCGAACGTCCTAAAGAAACACGGCGTCAAAAAGGGTGATCGGGTGACCATATACCTGCCGATGATTCCTGAACTTGCCATCTCTATGCTTGCGTGTTCGCGGATAGGGGCGATTCATAGCATTGTTTTTGGTGGGTTCAGCTCCCAGGCCCTGAGGGACAGGATTCAGGACTGTAAGGCGACAATCTTAATCACGGCTGATGAGGGAGTAAGGGCTGGGAAATTCGTGCCATTGAAGTCCAATGCCGATGACGCCCTTAACGAGTGTCCTACCGTTGAGAAGACCATCGTTGTTCAGAGGTCGAAAAGCGGTGAAATCAACATGCAGAGCGGAAGAGATTTTTGGTGGAACACCGAAATGTCCGCTCCTGATGTGGGGGCATACTGTGAGCCCGAACATATGGATGCCGAGGATCCATTGTTTATCCTTTACACGTCGGGTTCCACAGGAAAACCAAAGGGTGTTCTTCATACCACCGCTGGTTATCTCGTCTTTACCAATCTCACGTTCAAGTGGATTTTCGACTATCACGACGAAGATATCCACTTCTGCACCGCTGATATCGGCTGGGTTACAGGTCACAGTTACATTGTGTACGGGCCGCTCTCGGCCGGGGCCACAAGCCTCATGTTCGAAGGCGTTCCGACGTATCCAAATCCAGGCAGGTTTTGGGATATTGTCGACAAGCATGCAGTAAACATCTTTTATACCGCCCCGACTGCAATAAGGGCATTGATGAGGGAGGGCGAGAGTTGGGTGCATAAGCATGACCTTTCTTCTCTCAGGGTCCTCGGGACTGTCGGTGAGCCGATCAACCCGGAGGCGTGGATGTGGTACCACATCCATGTAGGCAAAAGCAAACTCCCGATCGTCGACACCTGGNNGATTGTCGACACCTGGTGGCAGACTGAAACGGGTGGCATCCTCATCACTCCACTGCCCGGCGCCATGACATTGAAGCCTGGCTCGGCGAACAGACCCTTTCCCGGCGTGGTTCCCAAGGTCATAAAAGAGGATGGCTCACCAGCAGGGGTGGACGAAGGCGGATATCTTGTAATCGAAAAACCATGGCCTGGAATGTTGAGGGGAACCTATGGCGACCCTGAAAACCGGCGCTTAAAGGAGATCTATTTTTCGAGATTCCCCGGCAGATACCTGACCGGTGATGGCGCACGGGTCGACAGCGATGGTGATTACTGGCTGATGGGGAGGATAGACGACGTCATTAACATCTCTGGTCACAGGATCGGGACTGCCGAGGTTGAATCAGCCCTTGTCAGCCATGAAGCGGTTGCTGAGGCAGCAGTGGTCGGCTATCCCCACGACATCAAGGGAGAGGGTATCTACGTGTATGTAACCCTCAAGGAGGGCAATCAACCGTCGGATGAACTGAAGAAGATGTTGGTCGGGCATGTTAGGACAGTTATTGGACCGATTGCAACTCCTGATAAGCTCCAGTTCGCGCAGGGCTTGCCCAAGACCAGAAGCGGCAAGATTATGAGAAGGATCCTTCGGAAAATTGCTCATGGGCAGGTGGATGAATTGGGTGACACGTCAACTCTTGCTGACCCATCAGTGGTCGATACATTAGTCAAGGGAAGGATGTAATCCCCCGCCAATAAAACTCTGGGCCCAGAGATTCCCCTGGGCCCTTCTTTTCGTGGGCATTTATGGGTGATCTTATGGAAAAATTTTTCTTGAAAAGAGATACAGTAGTTCTTGTTGTCGTTGACATTCAGGAAAGGCTTGCGGTCGTTATGGGGCAGAGGCATAAAGTCGTCGCCCATACTCTCCATCTCATTGAGGCAGCCAAACTCCTCCGTATCCCCATCATTGTCACCGAACAGTATCCCAAGGGACTTGGCCGAACGGTCAGTGAAATCAGGGATGCCTTGCCTTCTATCGAGCCCATCGAAAAAATTGTTTTTGGCTGTTGTGCAGAGCCGAGTTTTCAGAGTACTCTGGCGTCTTTTGGGACGAAGAAAGTGATCGTGTGCGGGATGGAGACCCACGTCTGCGTGCTGCAGACGTGTCTGGGCTTATTGCTTAATAGTTACTTTGTTCATGTCGTTGCAGATGCTGTCTGTTCGCGCACAAAAGAGAGCCATAAGACAGGCATCGAGTTTATGAGGGATGCGGGTGCTGTTATCACAGGGACAGAAACCGTGCTGTTTCAGCTGCTGGAAAAGGCGGGCACCGAAGAATTCAAAGCGATATCGAAGAGGATAAAATAGACGATAACTGGGTGTGAATTATTATGATTGTTCCCTTCTCTGTTGTTCTCTGCTGATCTCCTCCTTTGCGAGCCCGCTGATGCTGTAACGGTCAAGCTTTTTCTCTATCTCTCCCTGGATATCCATCCATACAGGATGGATGGAGCAAAAACAGCTTCTTGAACATTTTTTACTATCGAGCACGCAGATATTGAGGGCCGGATGTCCCTGAATGGCCTCGATAACGCACATAAGACTGAGTTCATCAGGTTCCTTTGCGAGCTGAAACCCTCCCTTGACACCGCGGGTAGACTTCACAATCCCTGCTTTGGCCAGCTTTTGAAGGATCTTTGCGAGGAAGCTTTTTGGGATACCCGCATCACCGGCTATGCTATCCACTACCATAATGCTCCCCACGTTCTTTGCGAGATAGAGGACGCATCTCACTGCATAATCCGTCTCCCGGGTTATGGTCATAAGTCAGATGAAATGTATCCTACTTTCACTGTCTTTGTCAAGGGCGCTGCATGCGCTTGTTACGCAGGCGCTGCTTGGATCTATCGGGAAACCACTGCCCACTTGCTCCACACATGCCTGCCACGATTCTCACAAGAGCGTCCACTCCGTGTCTTGTGGTGGATACCTTTTTCTTTCGGGAGAAGCACGTTGAGATTTTCTACGCAGATTCACACAGAAAGATTTTACACCTGGACCCATGCAAATTGGGCACCACTCGGATCCGGAAGTTCCTTTTAGGACATTCCAGCAGGAAGAAGTCCACAAAGCAATGTCCAGTATAGGCTATGCAGATCATGACCGTCTTTATTTATGGCCTCTTAAATAGTCTATTGGAAGATAAGAAGGTCGCGGTCGGGGATGGTAGAATCTGCTAAAGTCAGAAGACCATGGTAAAATGGGATATGGCAATAATCAGCCAGAATAAAAAGGCGTATCACGACTATGCCATTGAAGAGACTATCGAGGCGGGCATTCAACTCCTCGGTACGGAGGTGAAGTCTATGCGTGAGGGAAAAGCGAACCTGAAGGACAGCTACGTATTAATCAAGAATGGAGAAGTCTTTCTGTTTAATTGTCATATAAGTCCTTACTCTCATGGGAATATCATGAATCACGATCCTCTGAGAACACGAAAGCTTCTCCTTAAGAGGAAAGAAATCGAGAGGATGCGCGGAAAGGCTCAACAGAAAGGGTACGCAATGATACCGCTAAAACTATATTTTAAAGGATCATTCGCAAAAGTCGAGATAGGTCTTGCGAGAGGCAAAAAGCTTTTTGAGAAGAGAGAGACAATCAAGGAACGGGAGGCAAAGCGCTTGATCGAGAGGGCAATGAAAAGCCGATAGTTCCGTCAACGATGGTGCTCTGCGTGAAGAGAGATGAAAACCCCGCCTGCCGATTCAAGTGATTTTTATGAAATGTCCATGGTATAATATTTCTAGAGTAATGACTTTCAGTCGGGGGCGAAAGGGCTCGACGGGGGTTATGAGNNGAACTGGCACTCGCTGCTTAATTAAAGCAGCACGCTCCCCTGGGATTGCCTGTGTCTTGGGGAGAGCGTCGAGCAGCAGGCTGGCCTCAGGAATTTCCTCTGACTCTGGGGCGAGATAAAGGGGGATGGGATGATGAAAAGCCTTTCTATCGGCGGGTTATCATCTGAGATTGAAAAGATAGGATAAACATGTAGAAACCTGAGGGTAGTGCTTTCGGACGCGGGTTCG
>DMNE01000317.1:0-1879 GCA_003453735.1 Nitrospiraceae bacterium
CCAAATTGAACTTACACTTCACGTTTCATAACTTCATCAGAACTGATTCCGTGCTCCCTGCCTGGCCATGCCTGGGGAATAGTCTGCAGAAGCCGTGTCCAGAGAAAGCCTCACGGTAATAAAAATAGTATCTATCTCTCTCTCTTGGAATGGAAGAAGTTGAAAATATTTTTTTGTTCTTGTACCTACGTATCTTTTAGCTTATACTTTATAGTATTTTCTCTTTTTCTTAAATATCAGAAATTACCAGGGAAGAATGAAACCTATTTTTCGAGGGTAACGTACAAGTATGCGTATAGCTTACATCTTTCATTTGGTCGATGGACCTGAAAGCGGCGTATTTAAAAAGATTATGGATCAATCCAAGCAATGGATCAAATATGGTGAGGATGTTGTCTTCTTTATATTGACCCGTGAAGGATTATCCAAGCCTTTCAAAGACGCTTCTAACGGAATCCAAACATTTGTGTTTGAATATAGTGGGATAGCGGACAGATTGAGCAAGGTTTCCCATCTTTACGCTAAAGTGATCGACTCTTCGGTGAGCATTGTTTATTATCGTTATGACCTCTATTATCCTACATTTAAACAATTTGCAAAAAAGATCCCGGTAATTATGGAAATTAATTCTGATGATGTCTCAGAATTTCGTTTTGGAAATCGAGTTCGACATTGGTTTAATTATCTTACAAGACGATATGTTTTCTCCAACATCAAGGGCTTCGTTTTTGAGTCTCACCAAATAGCGATGTCGCCACATTTTGCACATTTCGGTAAGCCCTATCTTGTAATGGGCAACAGCATAAATCTGGAACGGTTTTTATGTCCTCCCGCTCCCAAAAATGCAAACCCGGTCGTTGTCTTCATCGGTTCACCGAACGAACCTTGGCACGGTACTGAAAAAATCGTATGGCTTGCGCAACACCTAAAAAACTGGAGATTCGACTTGATCGGTCCTCAGCCCACTGATTTTAAGCGAATTCCTATAAATGTTCTGGTTCACGGCTTCCTGAACCAACGGGAATATGAGCCTCTTTTTGCACAAGCTGATGCAGCGATAGGACCTCTTTCTCTTCATCTTATAGGAAAGCATGAGTCATCCCCCTTAAAAGTTAGAGAATATCTTGCTTACGGTCTACCAACTATTCTGGGTTGTCAAGACACAGACTTCCCTGATGGGGCTCCTTTTCTGCTTCAGATTGGAAACAGACCCGACAATGCCATGAGGAATATATCTGAAATAGAGAAATTCGTGAATTCATGGCGAGGGAAAAGGGTGTCTCGCGACTTGATAAACTTCCTGGATGTAACTATTAAAGAAAGGGAAAGAATCGTTTTTTTGGATAGTTTTGTCAATAGCAACGAAAGAGGGATGACTAATAAATCATTAAACCAGCAGAGTCCTCACAATGATAATTCTCCGGCTTGACAAGAAAAGCTGTATAATATAGGTAGTATTTTTGATGTATACAATGTGAATACAAAGAATTCTTACTTGGCTGAGTCTAAAAAACAGACTAGCAACGAGTATGTGATAATAAGTCAACGCTTTACCAGCTTATACGGCGAGCGTTTTCATTTTCTACTGCACAAATCTGCTCGTTACTCGGGCAAAATCTGTATTCCTGCTGAGGAGAAAGAATGGACTATGTCAATCTCGGTAAANNGCTCAAAGTTTCCCGCATATGTCTCGGCTGCATGACCTATGGAGCGCCTGCCACAGGCGAACTCAAACCTGGCAGCCACGCTTGGGCTCTTAGCGAAGAGGAAAGCCAACCTTTCCTGCGTCAAGCCCTCGAACTTGGGATCAATTTTTTTGACACTGCAAATGTTTATTCGCGTGGCGAAAGCGAAAACGTTCTCGGGCGATTCCTGAAAG
>DMNE01000317.1:1929-14948 GCA_003453735.1 Nitrospiraceae bacterium
TACCAAATTCATCGCTGGGATTACGAAACGCCGATCGAGGAAACCCTCGAGGCGTTGAGCGACGTGGTAAAATGCGGCAAAGTCCGCTATATCGGAGCCTCTTCCATGTACGCTTGGCAATTCACCAAGGCACTCTATATAGCTCAACTGCACGGCTGGGCCCGTTTTGTTTCCATGCAGAATCACTACAACCTCCTTTATCGTGAAGAAGAACGCGAGATGATTCCCCTTTGTCAGGCTGAAGGCATCGGCATCATTCCTTGGAGTCCCCTCGCACGTGGCCGCCTGGCTCGCCCCTGGCAAACCAAAAACACCAAACGCTATGAAACCGACCAGTTCGGGAAAAGCCTGTATTTGCAAACCGAAGAAATTGACCAGGCGGTCGTCGACCGCTTGGGACAGGTCTCAGAGCAACGTGGCGTATCCCGCGCTCAGGTAGCGCTTGCCTGGATGCTCAGCAAATCGGCGATTACATCGCCCATTGTTGGCGCTACAGAGCCGCACCACCTATCGGACGCCACAGCAGCTCTCTCGCTACGTCTTACGCCCGAAGAAATTGCTGCTCTGGAGGAGCCCTATAAGCCGCATCCTGTCTTAGGCTTCAAATAGTCTGCATCCGAAAGCTAGTAGCACTCAGACTTATGCTCTGCATAAAACCCTACTATGTTAGAAAAATAAACTTGTGGCCACATGAAGGTTGTGGCCACTTGAAGGCGACTTGTGTGAAAAGGGAGCGCCGGAAATTCCCTGCGCTTCCTTGTAAGTCAAATCAGCGTTCAGCAGTGTTGCATGCCGTATCTCGCAGAATCTATCTCGCTGGCAATGTAAGGGCCGGTACCCTTTTGAAAGTAGGTCACATTCACCCAGTCACCGATCTTGAGGTCATCAAAAGAACTGGACATGCTGCACCTCATCACTAGACCGCCCTCGTCCAGATTAAACCTAATCGAATCATTCGGACCTGCCTGTACAGTTACAGTTCTATTGGCATCGTCGATCGCAATAACATTGCCCGAGTAGGTGAATGGCGTGCCAGTGCCCGCTGAAAACGCAAAGGCTTGGTGTGCAAACGCCATCACAAAAAGCGCTGCTACCACCGCTGTCAAGACTCCAATGCTTTTTCTGTCGAACATGATATACACCCCTTCCTTTTCGGCCGTTAACAAACCCTAAGGATTTGCTTTCTTTACTTTATGGCTATACTATATAACTAGTTGCTAATATATGCAACCATGCAACTTGTGGCCTCATGTTCGTATCGAACCGAAACTCAGAGCAGATCATGGAAAACGTCTTTTTTTAAGAAAAATCGTCATTTTATTCTTCACACATCAATTTTTCAATGAAATGCAACAGGCGGAAGGTAATGCTTTAGATTAATTTTCGCTTCTATTCTGATAGAATCGTGGGAAAAACCCCAAAGGATGTCAGACTATCAACTTTGGCATTGCATACTTTTTCGAGTTCAAAGTGCGGTCTTATTGAGAGTTCAAATCACCTTAACTGCTTCTAATCCATTTCACCTATCTGTTCCCCTCGGAATGAAGCTTCCCAAATGCATGCCTGATTTTCTTAACCGGAGCTCGAAGAACCGCCAAGGGATTCACCAAATCAAGCCGAACTAAAGATGAGAGAATTACAAAGAGATAAATTAGTTTCTGCTTAAGTGATGTGTCTCCTAGTAGGAACTTTTTGAATGCCAACCTTCCTTCCCTAAAAGAGCCGCAGCTCAGCGCGGTTACTGCCCTGGTATAATAGTGTGCATAAGGATTTAATTTCTCCCAGTGTGCCTCGAGAATAGCCGTGTCATAAAAAAACCCGAGGTCGGCAAGTCTTTGTTTATTTAGCAGAACAAATTCCCTCAGAAAATCGTGTACTGCATTCATTTTGACTTCCTGGTTTCTTTTGTATACCGTTGATGACAGATGGCTTCTTCGATATCCAAGGCAGCGGGGATTACCCACAAATCTGCCTTCTAAAGAGAGCCTTGTCCAGGTGGTAAAATCATGTGCAAGCTCTCCTGCTCCTAAGAAGCCCCCAATGTCCAATAATGCTTTCTTATTCAGCATCACAGTTGAATTTGTTATAAAGCAATCTCTCTTCAGTAAGAAAAGCTTCAATGAAGATCCCACAGGATTATTGTTCGCTATATGTGGATCCGATGGCAAGGTCATATACTGCATTTTTCGCCCATTTTCGTTTACAATAACGCATTCTCCGTAACTGAGTACAATACCCGGCGAATTGAAATCCTTGACCTGCAGTTCGAGTTTACACTCAGGCCAGTAATCGTCGCCATCAAGCATGGCGATAAGATCACCGTTGCATAGATACAGAGCTTTGCTACGAGTTTCTGTAAGATGATATCTCCCGGCATGTTCCTGAAAGATATACTTTATCCTGCTGTCCTTTACACTGGT
Source organism: Nitrospiraceae bacterium (assembly GCA_003453735.1). Lineage (GTDB taxonomy): Bacteria > Nitrospirota > Thermodesulfovibrionia > Thermodesulfovibrionales > UBA9159 > UBA9159. The sequence goes on from DMNE01000317.1 coordinate 4,350, forward strand.
TATAATGTCACCGGTGCCGTCCGTTGAGCCATCATCAACTATTACCCACTCCCAGTTTTGATATGTTTGATTCAGGACACTACCGATAGTCTGCTTAATATGAAAACTCTGGTTGAATACCGGGGTTAAAATGCTGATGAGTGGCCTGGTTATCATTACAGTTCCTCCCGATAAAGCATCATCGATCAAATAAATTATTGCGATTTGTATGCCGAATAATTCTCTTAAATGACATCAGTTGAGAAAATCACCATAAAGAAACTTTCTTTTTTATTTAATTGATGAACAATTGTAACACATTATGTCCCTGTTTCAGAAATGTTACAGTTCCTTTTAAAAAGGAAGAGAGGATGCTAATATATATACGAGTCGTGGATCTTTAAGGGCCAAAGACGTGCTTTTAGACTGATAAAAAACTCATCCGATGATGAAATTCGATATTATTGCAGATTGGATGCTCAATTTGTACTGTAATTTTTCTTGTCCCTATTGTTTCGTATCGCTGAAGGATAGAAAAAAGATAACTCATAGGGGCAATGATGCCCAGAGAATTGTCAGCTCATTCAATAATTCTGGGAAAACCTGGCTCATACACATGTCTGGAGGAGAGCCCTTCTTCCACCCTGATTTTATCGACTTATGCAAAGGCTTAACGGAACGACATTACATTAGTATAAATACAAACCTGTCAAGGCAGCTCGTGTACGCCTTTTGCGAAAACATTGATCCAAAAAGAGTTTCCTTTGTGCATTGTTCCCTTCACATTACTGCAAGAGATAATCAAATGTTTCTTTCTGATTTTATCGAGAAAGTAAATGCCCTTGAACGCTCAGGATTTATGGTTTACGTAACGCAGGTGATGTGGCCTCCGATTTTAGGTGAATTTAAGCACCTATTTGACTTTTTTCAGGCAAAAGGGATCCTCATAAGGCCCAAGGTCTTCAAAGGTAACTACAAAGGGAGAGGGTATCCCNNTCCCTATCATTATACCCAAGCAGAAAAAGACACGATTTTGACCTGCATGAAATTAAGTGATGACGCAGATAGACAATTAGGCAAGACTAAAGGACACATAAACCCGGACTTGGATAGACTATGGTTAGACGGATATGTGTCTTTTAAGGGTATGCCATGTTCCGCGGGATCAAAATTCGTAAAGATTGATTTCAAGGGAAATATTAGAAGATGTCACAGCGATTCGACAACTCTCGGCAATATTTACCGGCGTGAGTTTACGTTCTTTGAAAATGCACGTCTCTGTAAGGCAAAAATTTGTACTTGCCCATATTACGGCTTTACCTTTGCATCGGGCAAACACAACATAGTGAAGGACAGACCGCCCCTCTTTATAGAAAGAATCAAATCTCTCCTTGGTGTCTTGTCCAGCCGATGGAGTTGAAGTAAAGCGTGGCATCTCCAAGAATCTTTCCATCACCGACAGTGATAATAGGAAGGACGTTGTCGAGTTTACTTCCCGATACAGAACTCGCTGAATATCCTGTCCAATATGTCCTCGGTAGTGACCGCCCCGACAATCTCGCCCAGTCTGTCCAGAGCGTCACGCATCTCAATCGCCGTGATCTCAAGAGGTTGATTGGTGAAGGCGTCAGAAGCTCTGTTCAGCGCGTCGATTGCATGATCAATGGCAACTTTGTGTCTGACGTTGGTGACCATAACCCCATCGGTTTCATTGGAAGAGATTACGGTTGTTAGCCGCCCTCCGGTTAGGGACCGGCTGTTGACCATGGATACCTGCACTACCAGGTCCTTGAGGTTGTCAAGTCCTGCTCCTGACCTCGCGGATATTCTGACGATCCTCTCTGAATAACCCCTGAGGGAGCTTTCAAGGCCGCCGGCGGGTATTAGGTCAGATTTATTAATAGCAATGATGGAATTTTTCTCTTTAATTCTTCCCAGTACTTTTCTGTCCTGATCGCTCAGGGCAAAAGTGCCATCAACCAGACCTATAACAATATCCGCGTCATCCAGAGCCCTGAGACTTCTCATGACACCTTCTCGTTCAGCCATTTCATGGGTTTCTCTGATGCCGGCCGTGTCCATTATCCTTACGGGCAGGCCTTTGATATTGAGATACTCTTCAAGAACAAGCCTTGTGGTGCCCGGCATTTCCGTTACGATGGCCCTNNCTTCAAGGACATCCCTTGTTGTACCGGGCATTTCTGTTACGATAGCCCTGTCCCTGTTGAGAAGGGCATTGAGGAGAGATGACTTTCCGACATTTGGCCGTCCCACGATAGCGACCCTAAGCCCCTCCCTAAAAAAACGACCCTCGTCAAAGCTTTTGGACAGGAGCAAGAGTTTCCCTTGTATCTCTCGAATCTCCCTCAAAAGAGTATCCTTGGAAGCCGGNNGGGACACAATCTTCTCTGAGAGACCTCCTGAAAGCTGCTTAAGAGCAATCATTCTCGATTCATCGGTCTTTGCCCTTATGATGTCTATGACCGCTTCCGCCTGAGACAGGTCGAGCCTCCCGTGAAGAAACGCCCGTTTTGTGAATTCTCCCGGTTCGGCAAGCCTCGCCCCGTGCTTCAGCACCAGTTCAAGGATAGTTCTCAGAGGAAGCATCCCCCCGTGGCAATTTATCTCCACCACATCCTCTTTCGTATAGGTATGCGGCGCCCTCATGACCGAGACAAGTACTTCATCTATGGTTATGCCAGTTAGAGGATCCCTGATGAAGCCGTAGGTGAGTCTGTGGGATTGCTCTTCAGCGAGTCTCTTTTCCCGAGGGGACGAAAAAAGCTTGTCGACAATAATGACTGCGTCTTTGCCACTTGCTCTTACAATCCCGATGCCCCCCTCGCCGAGAGGAGTTGAGATGGCAACTATTGTATCACGTTCAATCATGAGAGTATCTTCGAGATAAACAGGAGGGAGGCCGTCTCACCAGTCTCATCATTGGCAGTACTGAGATTGACAGGGTATTTCTATTTTAGGACAAGGCGACTTGTTCAAATCCCCTCACAAGGGGAGTTTTTGTGAGGCATCGTAGAAAAGATTTTTTCAAAAGCCTCATCTCTTCTCATGATCTTGGCCATCTCTGAATCCTTCATTTTCTCCTCGTGCTCTCCTGCGGTGGAGACTTCGTTAGAACCCATTTTGCGGAAATATCTTGCCTGGATTCAGGATGCTTTTTAGATCAAAAATGTTTTTAATCCCTTTCATGAGCTCCAGTTCTTTGCGTTTTATCTCCATCCCGATATAAGGGGCTTTGGTTATGCCGACGCCATGCTCTCCCGATATGGTACCGCCAAGGGTGAGAGCAAGAGTGAAGATCTCTTTCACCAAAGACTCCGCTTTCCTGTATTCTTCCTCATCAGACCTGTCGACCATAAGATTCACATGGATGTTCCCGTCTCCTGCATGACCGAAGTTCACAATCTTTATGCCGCTTTTTTCGGAAAGCTGTTTCAGGCTGCTCAGCATGTCGGGAATCTTGCTCCTCGGCACGACTATGTCCTCATTAATCTTTGTAGGCTTCAGATGGTAGAGGGCCGGAGATACTGATCGCCTGCACTCCCACAGCCTGTTTCTCGCCTCCTCATCCTCTGCCATGCTGACATCCGCGTGCAACTTCATACAGATGTCGGCAACCTTCTCCGCCTCTTGCTTGATGGCTTCAGGATGGCCGTCGATTTCTATAAGGAGAAGGGCTTCGATGGTGGCGGGGAGACCCAATGGATGAAACTTTTCCACAGCATGGACAGTTTCTTTGTCCATGAACTCGATCGTCCTTGGAATGATCCGAGATGCGATGATCTGGGAGACTGCTTTACCCGAATCCTCAAGGTTATCGAAAAGGCAGAGGAGAGTAACGACGTCATCAGGCAGAGGGAGGAGTCTGAGGCGTATCTTTGTCGCCACTGCCAGTGTTCCCTCTGACCCCACAAGCAATCTCGCAAGGTCGTAACCCACGACTCCTTTGCGTGTCTTGCCTCCGACCGTGATCAGTTCTCCATCGGGCAGCACCGCTTCTATCTCCATGACGTAGTCCCGAGTGACACCGTACTTTAACGCCCTTGGCCCTCCTGCATTCTCTGCAACGTTACCGCCGATGGTGCAAAAATGCAAGCTCGCAGGGTCAGGCGGATAGAACAATTCTAGCCGTTCCACTTCCCCCTGCAAGGTACCATTGATAATCCCCGGCTCCACAAGCACTGTCAGGTTATCCCTATCTAGTTCGATGATCCTGTTCATTCGTTCCATGCTCAAAACAGCTGAGCCTTTCAGAGGAACTGAGCCGCCGGTCATTCCCGTACCGGCGCCTCTTGGGACTATCGGTATTTCGTTTTCATAGGCGTACTTCATGATCCTGCTTATCTGCTCCGGTGTCTCAGGCCAGAGAACTGCGGAGGGGAGATCATCTATGCCGCTTGCGTCAAAGCCGTAGCAGATAAGATCTTCGGGGGCGGTAGATGCCTTGATACCCCGCAATGCATCGATGAATATGTTCATAGAGGATCATGCACGATTACAGGGTCTTGTGGCAATGGTATTCCATGTATCTTCATCAATCTCTTCGATATATTCGGAAACGGGATAACTTCTGCCGCATGCCATGCAGCAAAAAATCAACGACTTTCACCGGATCATGAGTTTTACTGTTTCTTCACAGATCCTGCATTTCATCGGAAGACCGTTCAAGAGCTTTAAAAGCCTCTCCTTTCCCTAAGTACCATAGCTGCTATCTACGAGTTGCATCGAAAGAACCTTTGAAACACCTGGCTCCTCCATGGTTATCCCGTAAATATAATCAGACGCCTCCATGGTTATCCTGTTGTGAGTCACCACAATAAACTGTATCTTGTCCGAAAGCTCCTTGAGCATCCCGCCAAAACGCCCTACGTTGGCTTCATCAAGGGGTGCGTCGACTTCGTCAAGGATGCAGAGGGGTGAAGGTTTGATAAGAAAACTCGCGAACAACAGTGAAAGTGCGGTGAGAGCCTTTTCCCCGCCAGAAAGGAGGTTGATGTTCTGGAGTCTTTTCCCTGGCGGCTGGGCAATGATGTCTATGCCCGTATCAAGGATATTGTGTTCGTCGGTGAGGACGAGTTCCGCCCTCCCGCCGCCGAAGAGATAGGTGAATACCTCGGAGAATTTTCCATTGAGTTGTTCGAAGGCGTCCCTGAGTTTCTTCCTCGTCGTACTGTTTATCTTGGTAATAGCTTCCTCGAGCTCGGCTATGGACTTGTTGAGATCATCCTGTTGCTTCGTGAGAAATTCATAGCGGGTTTTCAACTCTTCATATTCTTCGAGCGTGCCGAGATTCACGGGACCAAGCTCCTGAATCTTTTCATGTATCTCCGACAAGCGATTTTCATCTTCAGGGGTGACAGGTTCGGTCTCAAAGGAATCGATCTCTACGCCGTAATTCTGCCTGATGCCCTGGGTCAGGTTTTCCAGGAAAGGATGCCGTTTGAACAGCCAGCCTGTCCTTTTCGCCTCNNGATCCGGTGTTCTGCCATAGCTACTTCTCTCTCCGCCACCTCGGCAGTCAGGGAGTCCAATCTCTGACGAAACGCCTTTGTTTTGTGCTCAGTGCGGGTGACTTCCTCAGAGGCAGCGCGAATGATNNTCCTTATTTTCCGATATCACGGCCTTGAGGCCGTCAGCCTTCACCACAAGTACTTTCAAGGTTTCATTACTGCTCTGCACCTCTTCTGCGCAACGGACGATCCGGGTTTCGATATCTGCTTTCTCAACGGCGAGACGGTCTTTGCCGCTTGACAAGTCGGCAAGCGTCTTCAGGACAAGCTCCAACTCTTTCTTCATCGACTCCATGCGCTCCCGGCAAGAGTTGAGGGATAACCGCAGTTCGGTAATCGCAGCCCTCTGCTCTTCATAGCGTTCCTTATCTTGAGAGATCCTATCCTGTATATGAGTGATCGCCTCTTCGACTTCTGTTTTCTTGGCAGTTAGTGTCCGCATCTCCGATTCCTTCTCGGCCATTAATGTCTTCAGAGATTCTTTTTCTCGCAGCGCCTGTTCCTGCTCGATCTGGAGGAAGGCAAGTTTTCTCCTTATTTTCTCTTTTTCTCCTTCCTGGTTATCTGCGGTCAACCTGAGAAGTGAAATCTCTTTCTCTGTGCTGATGATGGCGGTTTCGATATCCTTCAGCAATCCTTTCTTATCCTGCAGAGCGGTTTCACTCTGGGTAAGCAATCCCTCAAGCCGTTCGATCTCGTCCCTTTTCTGTCCAATCAGGGCATCGAGCTCTCTAATCTCACGGTTCCTTTTCAAAACTCCCCTGCCTTCGCCGACCGTTACGGCTCCTGTCTGTTCAACAATCTCGCCATCGAGAGTTACAAAAGTCGACGCACTAGGGGTGGCAAGGAGCGAGAATGCAGCGGGGAGGTCTTGGACCACAGAGACATTGTTCAGCAAGGCTTTGATGACGGGGGAAAATGCATCTTTACCTGTCTGGGCCCTCACCAGATCCACGGCTCTTCCGATCACGAGATCGCGCGGCACATTGCTATCACGTTCATCACCTTCCACCCCGGATGCTAAGGGCACATTTTGTGGAATGAAAACGGTCCTGCCGATCCCCCTTTGTTTGAGTACCAGTGCCGCATTGGCGATATCTTCGAATGAGGGAAGGATAAACCCGGTTACTTTTTCGGACAAGGCATTTTCTATCGCCTTTTCGTATGTCTCATCAACCTCGATAACCTCTGCAATGGATGCGAGGATATGCAGTGTATCCGCCTCTGTCAGGATTTCCTGTGAGAATTCCTCATGCGTTATCTCTCTGAGAGAATCGAGTCGTGACGAAGCTGAGGCAAACTCTTCCCGGGCCTTCGCTATCCGGATTCTCACGTCATCGAGGTTCGCCCTGTATCCCTCTATGTCGGCAAGAAGTTTCTCCTTCTTTTCATTGAGGAGAAGGAGTTCGTTGTCCTTGGCTATAAGCGTTCCCTCTGTATCCTTGACGTTTCGTTCCAGTGTGGCAAGCTGATCACGGGCGGTCTCGGATTCCCTTAACGCTGCTGCATCCGTCTTCTCGATATTCTCTATGGACACTAAGAATCTGGCGCTCTCGTTCCTGAAATGGCTTATAGCCTCAGCGATCTTGAACACCTCTCTTCTCTTCGACTCGATGAGACCCTCTTTCTCCGCGAGGTCATCTTCCAGACCCCGGGCGGTTGCATTTCTCTCCGTAAGCTCCTGTCTGAGGTTATCGATCTCTGTGGTGAGGCTCGTCTCCGATGATTCAAGCTCCCTGCCCCTCTTCTCCGTTTCATCGATCCGCTGAACTACATCTCGTTCTTGCTGAGAGAGCCTTGCCAGAGACTCTTTGAGATGATTGCTCTCTGTCGAGGATACTGCGATCGTCCTCTCTATTTCAGCTATCTCCCTTTCGAGCCCGTGCAGTTCAGACGTTATGGATTCGAGAAACTTTTCTTTCTCTAAAAGAGAGATGCGCTTCGTTTCCTGTGCATTCTCGATGGTGTTGAGATCAGCCCTGACGACCACTTCTTCTTGCTTTGCGGCGTGGTGGTTTGCGAGGATACCGTCCAATGCCTCCTTGAGAACTGTATAATCCCTCTGGCCGAGCTTCAGTTCAATGACCCGCATTTCTGTCGAGAGTCTTTTGAACCGCTCCGCTTTCTTAACCTGTCTATCCATGGAGTTTATCTGCCGTTTCACTTCAGCAACGATGTCATTGATCCTCTGCAGATTCAGCCGTGAAGATTCGAGTTTTGATAGGGCCTCTGCCCTTCTGACCTTATATTTCATAACTCCAGCCACTTCCTCGATAAGGAATCTTCTTTCCTGTGGCTTGGAATTTAAGATCTCGCTCATCCTTCCCTGTTCCAGGATGGAGTAACTTCTTATTTCAAGGCCAGTATCAAGGAAGAGATCTTTGATGTCCTTCAAACGGCATTGGTTTCTGTTGATGAGATATTCACTGTCGCCTGACCGGTAAAGTCTCCTGCTTATGGACGTCAGTGTCTGGGAGTTCCCGTTACCCTGCTCTGGAGAATCAAACGCCAAGATAAGGTTCACCTCGGACATGCCTCGTTGCTTCTTGGAGGTCGAGCCGCTGAAGATGACTTCTTCCATCTTCTCACCCCTCAGACTTTTCGCGCTCTGCTCTCCCAAAACCCAACGGAAGGAATCAACAATATTGCTCTTCCCCGATCCGTTCGGCCCGACAATGCAGGTTATTCCGGGATGAAGATTAAAGGTCGTCTTTTCTGCAAAGGATTTAAATCCGATGAGCTCAATTTTTTCTATGCGCATAGTTGCCGGCAATACGTTTTTGTTACGGTAGTATAACCTCTGAGTTACGAGTATGACAAGTGACCTGCAGAAGGTCAACCATGAAGAGCGAAATGTCTTTCCCCAGGAATGCACCAAAAAGCGTATTGTTGAATCAGTGCAAAGGATTTCTCCTTAAAAAAACGCCCAGAAAGAAATAACGAAAAAGGTCGAGCGGTACCCATGACATAAGTTGATTCTCACCGTTGCTGAAAGGAAAACGTCAGTATGCCTGCAACGGCGGTGTGACTGGTTGATCCAGTCCCTTTTCTGGTCCATTTGTGCAAATTTGCGCATGGATTGTATAATTACTCAGAAGCACGCTCAAGACAGGCAGCTACCAGGGCTGCACCAAGAGCGCAGGGCGTAAACAGACTCAATACGGCCACGCCTGCTTGACAAGGAGGTCATAAGCATCGTGAAGCTCTTTCTTTTTGACATTGATGGTACCTTATTGGACTCTGGAGAGGCTGGGACAAGGTCATTGAACCTTGCCTTTGAAGAACTTTTTTCCATTCAGGATGCCTTCAAGGAAGTACGCATGGCAGGGAAAACAGACATCCAGATTATGAAAGAAGCTCTCAGAAAACATGGCCTGGATTCAGAGGACGGAAACATCGGACCGATCTGCAAACGATATATAAAACACCTTCTGAAAGAGATTGAGAACCCCGGGAGGCGTGTAAAACGCGGCGTTAAGGAATCTCTCAAGATGCTGAGTGACACGGATAACATCCACCTTGGACTGCTCACCGGAAACATAGAAGCGGGTGCAAGGATAAAACTCAGCCCCTTCAGCCTGAACAGCTATTTCCCTTTCGGCGCATTCGGCAATGATGACGAGGATAGGAACAGGCTCTTGCCTATCGCCGTGGATCGGTTCAGATGTCTCTCTAACAAAGCGATTGACTACGGAGATTGTTTTGTCGTCGGGGACACACCTCGGGATGTCGAGTGCGCAAAGATCCATGGGGCACACGCCATCGCTGTTGCAACAGGGCCGTATCCCTATGAGTCGTTGGTTCAGTCCGGTGCAGATATGGTTCTCCGAGATATGACAGAGATGGTTTCGGTGTCATTATCCGAGGCATTCTTCAAGATCCCATAGCCCGTCTGTGCAATAAACAGGTCACTCGCCAATTCCCTCCCCTTCTTGGCTTCATAGATCGCAACAACGATGTTCGAGGTTATTGACGATAAAGCTGATCGAGGCACTCCCGTAGTTGTCATAAATGAAAAAAGCATAGCCCTGCTCACGGCATTGTCTCCTTCCATAGTATCCCTTCACAGTCTTTCCTAAAATGCGAGAATGCTCCTCTATGAATAGCATCTCGCATCCTCCGGAAAAAATCCAAATAGAAATTGAGGTTATGGAGCGTGTTGAGCCGCATGGAGAGTATCTCCCTTGTCAGAAATAAATGTCTGAGATACGCCCGGGTATAGTTCCTGCACGTAGGGCACGTGCAGTCCGGATCAATGGGCCTTTCGTCTGCCTTGTATTCTGTCCGCTTGATACTCATCCTCCCCTGACTTGTAAACAACGTGCCGTTCCGGGCATTCCTCGTAGGCATCACGCAATCAAACATGTCAAAGCCCGCCTCTACAGCAACGAGGACATCCATGAGGTCCCCTATCCCCATGAGGTATCGTGGTCTATCCTTTGGGAGAAGGGGCCCGACAAAGTTGATCATCTCATGCATGGCATTCTTCGGCTCTCCAACGCTCAAGCCGCCTACTGCATAGCCATCGAACCCGATGTCGATAAGCTCTTCGATGCTCATCTTCCGCAGTTCTCTGAACGTAGAGCCCTGAACGATACCAAAGAGTGTCTGNNGCATATTCATATGAAGCCGGATAGGGAGTGCATTCATCAAAGGCCATTGCGATATCGGATCCGAGGGCGTATTGAATCTCCACAGCCTCAACAGGACCGACAAAATGCATGGAGCCGTCTACGTGAGACTTAAAGTGGACACCGGTTTCTTCTATCTTTCTCAAAGCAGATAGACTGTAGACCTGGAACCCGCCGCTGTCGGTGAGTATCAGGCGATCCCAGTTCATAAACCGGTGCAAACCTCCCACCGATCTTATAATATCGTGTCCCGGTCTCAGGTAGAGGTGATAGGTGTTGCCGAGGACTATCTCAGCACCCATGTCCTTTAATTCATCGGGGGACATAGCCTTAACGGTTGCATTGGTCCCCACTGGCATAAATACCGGGGTATGGATCTTACCCCGTCTGCACGTAATCAGGCCTGTCCGCGCTATGCCGTCTTCAGCGATTACCTCGAAATCCATAGCAGTTTTCATAAT
>DMNE01000261.1:0-187 GCA_003453735.1 Nitrospiraceae bacterium
CAGAGAATTCATTTCCGGTCAAAGACAAGAATAGAAGACCGTTTCTTTGTAGGTAGGGCAAGTCGGGCTGCAAATTTTGAATACATTGAAGAGAACGTTATTCGAACAGATAGTTTGCCCACATTATGCGTTGCAATACCAGTTGGATATTTTAATGATACTCAAGCAGCACTTAGTAAATTTCAAG
>DMNE01000261.1:225-3754 GCA_003453735.1 Nitrospiraceae bacterium
GACATTGCCTCATTTCTGGCACGTTGATGAGACAATAGCATGGCAAAGGAAAATGGGGAGCATCTGATCTTGGCTCCAAGTAACGGCCATGTGTGAAAAGTTACAAAACTATTTAAAATTAATATGTATTTCAAAATAATCGGAAGAATACGAAAATTGAAACAAAATCAAAAAGGGCAGGAGAGATTGCCCCGTTCTTTCGTTGAAGTATGAAAGACCCGGTTGCTTATCTTTAAGCAGCAACCTCCTTCCTGTCAAGAGATTTATGCTGTAAAACAGCAGCGAGTTTCGGTATCTCTCTGTAACCTTTGACACGCCTGAATTTCTTTTCTGCCCGCAAGAGTGCAGCCACAGCCCACCTTTGCGTCATATTATCGTCTCTCCAGCGTTTGACTCTCCCGGTAACAGTTCGTGTCACTGAAAAACATGACTCGATAGGGTTTGTCGTCAAAAGCGTCTTTCTCAAAAGTCCTGCGATGCCGAGCTTGTGCACAGTCAGCGTTTCTTCAAGTCCCTCTTTAAGAGAAGCGGCGGCGCTCGGGTTCAGCTTCTCCAGATACCCCACTGTCAGCTCCAGGGATTTCCTGGCTTCATCATAATCTGTCATTTTGTAAGCTGCGCTGATGCGGGCATCTATGGTGTTCTGGTGTTTCTTGGGAAGATGTTCTTTGACATTCCTTCGTTGCAGAGTAGGACGCTGGCGCGGTATAAGCATTAGACCTTGCGAGCCCTCGCCGTTTCTCCCCTTTCGGGTGAGTGTCCCGCTCGATCGGGTCATTGCTTCCGTCTCCAGCATCCCCTCATCGATCCGTACGTGACGTTCTCCGTCATACGGCTCTCCGAAAACCTTCCTTCGGCAGCATTCAGCACGTATGCACCACGGTTCCATGAAGCGTGTACAGGCCAGACTTCATAAAGAAAGTCATGGGCGTCCTCCAAAACGCCCTCCGTGTGCGTTGATGTTTCCGACGCAACCATCGTCGAAGCTTGTACTGAACATATTTGTCCACTTTTCGAAAGTGCTGGGCTACATTCATCCAGTGAAAGTAAGCACCCCACCCCCGCAAAATCGGGTTGAGACGCTCAATCTTTCCTTCAAGGGCCGGGCGATCATCGTAGCCAATGGCCTCCTTAACCTTGTCCCGTATCCGTTGCATCGACCTCCGCGACGGCCATGTATAACAGAAACTCCGCGTATTGTCTCGCCGCGTTAGCTGCTTTCGGAAATGTGCGCCGAGAAAGTCAAAGCCGTCCCATGCTGATACAATTCTGGTCTTTTCTTCATTGACCGTGAGTCGTAATCGGCAGAGAAACTCTCTTAGCCTCGGCATGTAACCCTCTGCAGGTCTCCACCTACATAAGACCAAAAGATCATCAGCGTAACGAACCATCTTGGTGTCCTTCACCTGCCGCTCCCAGTATACGTCCAATGGATGCAAGTAGATGTTGGCCAGAAGCGGTGAAATAACTCCGCCCTGTGGCGTTCCGACAATGCTCACTTCCCAGTTTCCGTTATTCATTACCCCGGCACGCAACCATCCCCTGATAAGCCTCAAAACCCTTGGGTCTTTTACCCGTCGGGCAACAAGTCTCATCAGGATGCCATGGTCAATTGTGTCAAAGTAGCTCTTTAGGTCTAAGTCGATCACCTTGTCGTATCCATAGGTCACCCATTTGCGAATGTCGTAGATCGCTTGTTTCGCACTCCGTTTTGGCCTGAATCCATATGAGCCATTACGGAAATTTGCTTCAAATAGCGGTTCAATAACGATTTTCACCGCTGCTTGGACAACACGATCTCGTACCATGGGGATTCCTAATGGTCTTTGCCGCCCATCAGGCTTGGGAATAAAGACCCGTCGCACGGGGCAGGGTTTGTACCGCTGTCCCAATAATTGCCCATGCAACTCTCTGAGAAATTCCTTTACTCCCTGAGCCTCAATGTCTTCGATGGTTTGTCCGTCAATGCCTGCTGCGCCACAATTACGGTACACCTGTTGCCATGCTGCCCATAACACATTCTTGCTACAGACTTTGTCGTACAAAACTCCAAACGTGCGCTCCGGTTGTGCTTTGGCCACTCGATATAGCTTACGTTGCAGTACACGGACCTTTTCTATCGGCGTGCTTTGAGCCTTTCTGGCAGTCACGCAATCCCTCCTGCATTGAAAGCATGGCTTAAGCAGAGGCCCTTCGCTCCGGCGGGTTTTAGTGTCCTCGCCCTCACAGCTACTATGGCCTCCTCCGACTTCCCATAAAGCATCATGCGGAATTTCGGCGTTCCTCGCCTTATATCCACACTTACAGCATCGGAGCTGATTGCCGACTTTATGGGATCTCGTCCGTTCCCTCGCATTTCCTTCCTCTCGTGCCGCCGATTCAAACGCCGGGGGCGACGACCGCTTCTTTTCCCCATGCATCCGCAGTCGTTGCTGTCTTCGTTAAAACACAGGAAACTCGACCACCCCATTCCCGGACTCTCCCAGTTATATCCGTCCAAGATGCCATGACGGCGCCAAACACGTTCACTTTCGTTGCGGCCCGAGGCTTTGCCCGTGCCTCCGGACTGGGTTCTGAGACTACAATGTCGGGTCTGCTTCGACGCAACAGGTTACCCCGCCACGTCCGACCCCAGGCTACCGGATTCATGAGGATTTGTCCGGTAGGGGACGTTTCACCCCTATGGAAATGCGGGTCTCGACCCGCGATGTGATTCCAGCATCTCTGCTCATTGCCCTTGGGATGGATTTCTCCAAGCGCGGACCATATGCCAAGATGCCCGTCAGCGATCGTCAGACTACCAAGTTTGAGGCCCCTGGCTGTCAGGTCTCTCAGAACTCCGCTCCAGGATTCTTTGCTCTCTCGGTAACCGCTCTCACATGCAAGAAAAACTTTCTTGCCGTTGGTCAGTGCCCCGATCATTACTAATAGCGCAGCCTTATCTTTTTCTATGCCGGCTTTTACGTAAATACCATCAGCCCATTGATAAACTACTTCAAGATTTGATAAATCCCGGCCTCTCCATTCCGCATACTCCATTTGCCACTTGCCCTTTAGCCGGTCAATTGCCGAGGCTGACAACGGTGCGCCAGCTCCCAGCAAGCCCCTCAGTGCCAGTTCAAAATCCCCCTTGGCCAGTCCGTGCAGATACAGCTCCGGCAGAAGATCCCCAACTTCCTTCGACCGGCGCTTGAAGAAAGGCATTATCCTACTCTCAAACCGTTCCTCGGTGTCTCGTACACGAGGACGTTGCACTGTGATTGTGCCGTTCATCAATGCAAATTTCTTCGGCTTGCCATAACCGTTCCGATATCCTTCGCTACCGTCAACGAACTTCTTCCTCTCGCATTTCCTCCTTCCAAGAAATTCCTCAACCTCTTCTTCAAGAATATCCTGAATGTACTCTTGCGCTTTCAACCTAACCATCTCCTCCAACATGTCATACGTCCTGCTTGACGGCTTCGCTGATCCACTGATACTCTTTCCCATGGTGGTGTCTCCTTTGTCTTTGTTGATTTCGCGGTCAACA
>DMNE01000191.1 GCA_003453735.1 Nitrospiraceae bacterium
TTTCTACTGAAGGAATATCTGCAGCGTACGAGGACCTGAGAGGGAGGTACGAGGATGAAAGAATGATTCATGCCGATACGAGGGCGTTAAGCCTTGAAAGGCAGAGGCGCATTGAGGAACTCGAGGAGGAGAACAGGCGTCTCCGGAACACGTCAGAATCCAGTGAGCATTCCAGGGAATGGGCGAGAAAGGTCGTGCACCAGTCCCTGTCGGGCCATCTGGACATATTGGAACTGCTCAGGACGGCAATGACCGAGCACAGTATCACAAGTCCCATGAAGAGGGTGACGATCGTGCCGAAGGAAGCTGAGGGCCCGTTGAATGATATTGCTCTCGCCTGCTCCTATAGAGTCGTTGCACATCTTGAATGGGCGGCCCTTCATCATCTTCTGACAGAGAAGGCGGTATCATCTTTTTATCGCTTTCTCGAAATGATCGAGCCGTTCCCCATTGTGAGTGAGAAAGCCTTTATGCAAAGAGTTCGCAGACTGGACAGGCAATTTTCGGCAGGTTTGTCCCTAGAGAATATTCAGGAGGAGAGTTATGGAAAAGCTTAACACAATTGAGACAGCTGTTGATCAATTCGGTGACATAGGCGAAAGCGCAGACACATTTGTCGATGAAAACCTCGGCCTTATCATAAAAATAGCGAGGGCAAAATTCGGGGACGTTTTCAGCATTGAAGAAGTGAAATCCGATGCGTGGATAGCATGGCATGACATGAAGGACTTTCACAGCATAGGGAAGAATACGAAGCAGACCAGCACTTATACGTGGCACCTGCAAAATCGTCTGGATTTCTCCTATAAAACCGGAATCGGAGAACCTCTCTCCCGGGCTTCAAAGAAACGGGAAATCGGAGACTCCCAAGACTTCATCCTCGACCGTAGGAGTTATAACACTTTCTTTTCCCGGGGTGATTCATCGCGGCTTTCTGAGGAGGAAAACTTATGTTACCGCGACCCTGCATTAGGTGAACTTAACCAGGACGCCGACTTTCACGGCGACTGCGGAGATAGACAGAAAGAGGTCTTTAACTACGTTCCCAAATATGTCATATGCCTCGAAAGCTTCCACGAGTGTCTTGATTCGGGCGACCTTAAGGTCATTCTCAAAGCGCTGTCCAACAAGAATGCGTCGAAAAACCGACGGCCTTACATTACTTTGCTTGCAAACCATCGGTCAATGAAACATCTCGCGGAGCTCATCCGGCAACACATCATCTATGAGGTCTCGCAGGCCGGATACAATCTCTACGTGGCAGTTTGTCTGAACGGAAGCTGTAATAACATACTGGTCGCCGCAAAATCGGAGGAAGAAGCAATAAGCTATCTTCCGTCATACGGCAGGATCATGGACATCCGTCGGTTCGATCTTCCATAGAACTCGAAAGACCCGACGAAGAGTAAGACGCTTTCAGGAAATATTTTGAGTTTCACTAATATATTTTCATACTGTTTCAGGAGGCAGTGATTCTTTGAATATAAAGATCTCGAAGATTGGCAGCATTACGACAAACAAGACACACCTCACTATATCCGCATACAGTCTGGATCAGAACGTCAAGGTTGACAGCATCAACGTCGAGCGGAAAGCTACTCTTTACATCGGGGATAACAAGCTTTCATGTACGGTGAGCACGGTCGCAAAGAACAAAGGTGGCTCGTATACGCTGGCACTCAAAGTACCGGACAGAGTGTCTCTTTACCATCTCGTTCATCCTTACCACCATAAGAATAACCTGAACTTCAGTCTCGACGTGCATGAGAATGTTGAACCAGACCTTTTTGCCGAGGCTGACAGGCTTCTGGATTCCGCAGCAACAAAGACTGGCCGCGCCAGAGCGGACATTCTTCGAGAGGCTACAGCATTCAACGACTTTCCCGGTTTAAGGGACCTGGGGCAGGTGAGCGCAAAACAACTGCCAATCGCAATAAAAAATTTAAGGGACAAGTTTCAATTAGACCACGATAAGGAG
Source organism: Nitrospiraceae bacterium (assembly GCA_003453735.1). GTDB lineage: Bacteria > Nitrospirota > Thermodesulfovibrionia > Thermodesulfovibrionales > UBA9159 > UBA9159. The sequence continues at coordinate 1,979 of DMNE01000191.1, forward strand.
ATTCCACAGTCATGAAAGAGAATGCCGATCCGCAATTAATGGCGTACATGTCAGAAAACGAAGTGAGGCTGCGGGGCACTGTAAAGGATGTCTCCGTGGGGCAGGAACTTGTGATACTCACCATATATACCAACCATGAGCATGAACTCAGGTTTTACGGCGTGGAGCACATTGTCAAGATTCGCAAGGGCAACAAAGAATATCGCACAGCGGTGGGAACCCGCGCCGGCGACATAATAGCGATGAAAGGCACCATACACCGGGACAGATCCATAGTCCCGTTCCTCTTTTATAACGAAACCGCATCCAAGCGCGAGCGTTTGCGTCTGCCCGCAGATAGCGCTCTCTGTCAGACGGGCTCCCAATAGCCCCATCCGGATGGGCTGGGCCACAAGGGATGAAGTCCTCAAGCACTATCGGATGCTCACGGAGGGTGAGGCGGCACGCAGAAGATTTTTCCATTGCATTGCCTTCGCCTTGGGCGCCACCGCCTTTTTTTTCGTTTCGGACAGCCTCTCCCTCCTGTTTGCATGGGCCTCCACGACATACATACTCTACGANNTATTTCTTCCTTACGAAAAGTTCGACAGAGTGACCCTTGACACTCTTTTCGAAGACTACACCGCTCCGGGCCAAGGTTCGGTGCCCGCCCCCCAGGGATCATCCCCTCGGAAGGAAGAAAAGAAAGCGGACGTGCCTGTTTACGCTCATAGGTTCAAAGACGACAGTCCCCTCATACGAAGGCTCCTCGCCTCTCAGCAGTGCATTGCCTTCATAAAGTTCTCGGCCTC
>DMNE01000268.1:0-222 GCA_003453735.1 Nitrospiraceae bacterium
GAGCTATAACGGGAGCACCCAGTCGGCAATTCTAACAGTAACTCGGCCGGGCAGCTATCAGAACTTCGGCCCTGAAACCTTCACTGGCACTAACGGTTCAAGCCTCGGGCCTAACTGGATAGTCCTAGCAGGATCCTTCTTGATCGAGAACAATACGGCATCAGTACAAACAGTATCCGGCCCTGGTTCAGTCGCAGAATATGCATTTGCCACGAATACCCC
>DMNE01000268.1:256-9250 GCA_003453735.1 Nitrospiraceae bacterium
GGTCCACTTTGGTCATGTGAGTGGGACATTGTCAACAACTGGGTAGAGAGTCCTAGGCTTATTGCAGGTGGAGTCGATTATACCCTACCGTCAACAGCAGCGGTTGGAGACAAGCTGGGATTTACCATTTGTGGAACCGGAGCTACTACAACCGCTCGTGTATGGCAGAACCCTTCCGGAAACATACCTGATAGCTGCCAATCCTGGGGAGGTGCCAAGGCAGATATTGTTTGGATAAACCCATCAATTCAAGTTAACTCGGGGACCCATTTTAACATGGATGGATATTTTTATAGAGGCAATCCGGGAGACGTAGCATACGATAACTGGTACGGGGGAGACGCAATAGTAGCTACCTCAACTTGTAGTCCGGGAGCGACAGCGGGGAATAATTCAACTGCTGATATAGGCAGTAATTCAGGAAGGGCAAACAGGTGTTATTGTCAGATTCAGGATGCAGTCTGTACCGGTGGAACAACCGCAACAGTAAATGCAAGGGTTAACGCCGGTGGAGCAGATGGCGGTCACAACTTCACATGGGCGCTGTATGATACATCGGGTACTTCTGGTACACCAGGGAACCTGCTCATATCAACAGCGAACACTACCGCTTATAATAGTGGTGTAGCAGCGCATGCTCAATCATTAGCGCAATCGGTGACAACGCCAGTGTGGCTTTGTATATGTATGCAAGCTAGCACAACTGGAGACGAGCTCTCAAGCCTCTCCACCGGTGGTTCAGGATATTTCGCTGTTGCAAGCTACGCAGCGCCTTCCGCCACTGCTGGAGGATTCACCTGGGAAACCGGCAGCTATGAGATGTGGTTGGGGTTCTAAACTAAAGCTCTCATGTTAGAGCGGCGAGATGATAGAAAGTATTGAGGGAGGAATTTTTCTAATAATCGGCATCGCTATGAAAGGCATGATGGGCTGGGACGAGTATTCGATTACTTACAAGAAAACAATGGCAACTTTCGATGGCAACAATTCATTTTAGGAGGAAGCTATGGCAAAAGTGGTACTCTTCGGCCTCTCAGAAACCACAGAACTGATACATTTTTACCTCTGTCACGATTCTGACCATCAGGTCGTTGCTTTCACCGTTGACGAAAAGTACTTGACTCAGAAGTCCTTTTGTGGCTTGCCCGTTCTTCCTTTTGAAGAGATCGAAAAAACACACCCTCCTGAGAACTATCACATGGGGGTTTTCCTTGGATTCAGAGATGTTAATAGACTCAGGGCAAATAAATATGCCGAGGCCAAGTCCAAAGGGTACACGATGATTACGTACATCAGCTCTAAGGCAATAACATGGCCCGGTGCCGTGATTGGAGAAAACTGCTATGTTTTTGAACAAACTCTCATTGCTCCTTTTGCGACGCTTGGAAATAATGTCGTTGCTTTAGCCGGCTGTTTGATTGGACATCATAGCATTATTTCTGACCACTGTTTCCTGTCTGCCCGCACGGTAGTGCTTGGCTGTTCAAAAGTCGGAAACTATTGCGTTCTGGGTGCCAACTCAACGGTTAAGGACCTTGTAACCGTTGCTGATTCGTGTGTTGTTGGCGTTGGGGCGGAGATAACAAAGAACACACAACCCAGTCAGGTGTATGTTTCCGACCCCCCCCGGCTTCTTGAAAAGTCCAGTGAGCAGTTAAGCAGGTGGATTACATGGTCGGCCGGTCACGGGAAGCGACGAAACGGCTCCTGATTACCATACTGATTACCATAAATGTATAACACCTCGAAACGACCATTTGGTTTTTGAATAAGCGCACGGAGCCACCCGGAAAAGGATATGGAAAAAAGGCGAAAAAGATTATGAGTCAGATGGGTGCTTCTCCGAACAAGGAGGAATGAGAGTGCGATTTGTTTTGGCAGGCAATGAAAGCATTGGATACGAATGCCTTAAGACGCTTATTGAGGAAAACCAGCAAGTTGTAGGCGTCGTCACTGATAAAATGAATGAAGAAACAAAATTGAAGAATGCCAGGATCAAGTTTTTGGCGAATCAAGCCGGTATCAAGGTGTATGAGCCGGAAGATGTGAATGATTCAGCTTTCCTCGAAGAATTGAGACTGCTGGACCTTGATTTAATCTTCAATATCGCTTTCCTCCAACTATACAAGGCGCCCATACTAAGCATTCCCAAGTTCGGTTGCATAAACTTCCACCCTGGGCCGTTGCCAAAATATGGCGGATCGAACGGATGGGTTTGGGCCATCATTAACGGCGAGAGTGAATACGGGGTCACTTTTCATTACATGGCAGAAAAGATTGATGCTGGCGATGTTATTGCCATAGAAAGATTCCCCATCGAAACAGACGAGACAGGACTATCGCTTTTACTCAAATGTTATAAATACGGCGCTGTTTCATTCCGAAGAGTGCTGAGAAACATTTTAGAAGGTACAGTTGTTTCTGCTTCTCAGGACTTAAGACAGAAATCATACTATTACAACAGAACCCCATATGACGGAATGATAAATACCGGATGGAATGCAGCTAAAATATGTGATTTTGTGAGAGCCTTGAATTTTTCCCCTTTCCCAAGCCCTCTTTCGCCAGCCATGGTTGCATTCAAGGGGATAAAATTAACTGTTACAAAGGCCGAAGTCCTCGGGAACGCGGTAAGAGAAAAACCTAATCCTGGAGAGGTCATTGACATAACCGAGGATGGTCTGACTATGCAGACAGGAAATGGAGCGGTACTCCTAAGGCTATCGGACCATTCGACACCTTCTGCCGATACAGCGAGATTATGTGTTTCAAAGGGAATTGCCGTAGGGTCAGTTCTCGGTTGATGGTTATTGTCAAAAGTTTGGAACGCCCACTTGTGCCATGGTACCGAGGCAACAATAGGGAACAATGCTGCAGTTGGTACTGGTGGTGTGGTTACAAAAGCTATACCTGGAAGCAAAGTAGCCGTGGAGGTTATCGCAAACGTCATTAAATTTCTCCAAAAACCTATTGCGCGGGGGAGAAAAAAATGTAAGAACATTTTTGCCATCAGAAAAGTTTCATATACCATCAAATTACATAAGAAGGAGGTCGTGTTTCGATGAAAATTCTTGAAGACGTTGAAAAAGTCGTGCTCAGAGAAATTGCCGGTGATCGTGGTAGAGCATCACTGAGTCCGGATGAAGATCTTCTCGAACAAGGGATCATTGATTCTTTGGGGGTCATGAAGTTGATATCTTTCATGGAGGCAACTTTCGGTATACAGGTCCTCGACGAGGATATAGTTCCTGAGAACTTTCAAACTCTGAAAAATATAGCTATGTTGGTACAGAACAAAATGCAGAATAAGTAATAGATAGTTGCTTTTTGGGGTGTAAGACTTCCCCTCGCGCTGGTACTAAATCGGAATAACCCTTCTGCTCTGGCGCGAGGACTCTCGGACTCATTCCACATCTTATTGAGATCTTACGATGATGCCTCCGCAAGAAGGAAAGGAGAATAAGCGTAGATTATGAATTTTGAATTTGACGAGGAACAATTAGAGTTTAAGAAAAGTGCTATCCGTTTCGCTCAGGCAACGCTGAACGATGAAATCATTAAAAGGGATAGAGATGCCATTTTTTCTCGTGAGCTTTGGAAAAAGTGCGCTGATTTTGGCATATTGGGTTCTGCTTTTCCCGAACAGTATGGAGGGATCAACGCCGATATATTGAGCGTGATGCTGCTCATGGAGGGATTAGGATATGCGTGCAAGGACAGCGGCTTACTTTTCGCAATAGNNAATGAATGGCCAGATGTGGACTGTACAAATGCCGATTCTGAGGTTTGGCTCTGATGCACAAAAAGAAAGGTATTTGCCTAAGCTTTGTAGCGGTGAGCTGATTGGTGGGAATGGCGTGACGGAACCGGACTCAGGTTCCGATGCTTTTGGTCTAGCGACTTCAGCGAAGCGGGAAGGCAACTATTATATACTGAATGGAACAAAAACATTTTGCACTATGGCACCTGCAGCCGATGTGTTTATGGTATTTGCTACTGTTGATAAACGTAAGGGGTTTATGGGTGTTACTGCTTTTATTGTCGAAAGAAATTTTCCAGGATTTAGGGTTGGTCGAGATATCGAGAAGATGGGTCTAAGAACCGCTCCCATGGCGGAGTTAATTCTTGAAGACTGCAAGGTGCCAGTGGAGAACCGTCTTGGCAAAGAGGGTAATGGTGCTGCAATCTTTGAGGATACCGTTGAATGGGAAAGGGGCTGTATTATGGCTAGCTTATTGGGTGGGATGGAGAGGCAACTGGAGCAATGTATAAAGTATTCCAGGGAAAGAAAGCAATTTGGTAAAGCAATCGGGAAGTACCAATCTATTGCCAATAAGATTGTGGATATGAAAGTCAGAATGGAGACAGCTCGGCTCCTTTTATACAACGTAGCCTCAAGGAAACAAGCCCATGGTAAAGCAGCTATGGAGGCAGCCATTGCAAAATTGTATGTGAGCGAGTCCTGGATAAAGTCTTGTCTCGATGCTGTTCAGATTCATGGCGGGTACGGTTTTACGACCGAATACGAAGTGGAGCGTGATTTACGAGATTCCATTGGAAGTACGCTTTACTCCGGAACCTCGGAAATACAAAGAAATATAATAGCCCGATACCTGGGGCTTTGACACCTGCCGGGCAAAAGGCACAAGAAGGAAACCCAGGGATATTTCCCTACTGCCTCATGGAAAATTTTCATTGCGCGTGATTTATTGAAATAGCCCATCTTTTCAAGGCGCTGCACAAATGGGTTCATTGAGAAATATTGTTGACGTTGGTGCATTTATAAGGCGTCTCCTCTGGAAGGAAACCGCAACCTGGGCAAGGTAGTTAGGTGGTGNNGAACTCTCAAAGCCATCCTTCAGGCATCAGTACGAAACGGCGCATATTTGTCTAACTATAACGTTATCTTTCTGAATAATGTAACCCTTGGGACGCTATGAATGCCTCGGTGACTCCTGGTAACCTGGAAAAACAACAAAAAAATGGCTCGAGCGAGAGCTGGAACAGATCTAAGCCGCTAAGGTATTCCGTTTTCTATGGAGCGAGATCATTCGTTTGCTCAAGAAAGAATTCAAGCCGTCTGTGAACATGCCTCTGGCGANNTTATTTTGATGAGCCTCATATGTTATGGAAGGGGACTGATATGACCCAAGGAGCAATGGCATATTTGTTGCTAAGAAAACTCCGATCTTCTCAGATCTCATGAAGGCTGGCGCTGAAGATGCTGAAGATGGTGAAGATGAAGATAGCAAGTGGAAGGGAATCGTTAAACCTTATAGCAGGTCTGACGGATGTCTTATTGCATAGTGAAAAGCTGCTTGCAGCACATTTTATATGATTGGAGAGGATGAGATGAAAACAAATATTGATGATCTAGCCTATTGGGGTGGAACGCCTGCTTTTCAGGAGATGCTCCATGTTGGACGTCCCAATATTGGGGACCGCGGGCGATTGATTGATCGCATTAACGCTATGTTGGACAGAAGGTGGCTAAGCAATAGTGGCCCTTATGTGCAAGAATTTGAGAGGCGAGTTGCTGATATGATCGGTGTTAAACACTGCATAGCCATGTGCAATGGCACCGTCGCTTTAGAAATTGCCATTCGAGCTCTGGAGTTAAAAGGTGAAGTGATAGTTCCTTCCTTAACATTTATTGCCACCGCACATGCCTTGCAATGGCAGGAAATCACTCCAGTTTTTTGCGATGTTGATCCAGTTACATACACAATCGACCCATCCTGTGTTAAAAAGATGATAACGCCCAGAACGACAGGGATTATCGGTGTACATCTCTGGGGCCGCCCGTGCGACATTGAAGCCTTAGCAGAAATCGCGGTTGCTCACCAGTTAAAGCTTCTGTATGATGCTGCTCATGGCTTTGGCTGTTCATACAAAGACAGGATGATCGGCAGTTTTGGAAACGCAGAGGTCTTTAGCTTCCATGCAACAAAATTCTTTAACACCTCTGAAGGCGGAGCAGTGCTCACAGATGATGATGCCTTGGCAACTAAAATTCGCCTCATGAAGAATTTCGGGTTTCATGGGTATGATAACGTGATTTACATTGGGACAAATGGAAAGATGACTGAGCTTTCGGCGTTGATGGGATTAACAAATTTGGAAAGTTTAGATGACTTTGTTGAGGTAAATTACAGAAATTATAAATCCTACCAACAGGAGCTTAGGGGCATCCCAGGCGTCATCCTGATAAATTATGATCACGGGCAAAAATGTAACTATCAATATATCATCCTTGAAATCGATGAGTCCACCGCACACGTAACCAGAGATCAGGTAGTGGATATTCTTCGCGCGGAAAATGTTCTTGCCCGCCGTTACTTCTATCCAGGCTGTCACAGGATGGAACCTTATCGCTCTTTCTTTCCCCACGCAGGGTTGGTGTTGCCCGAAACCGAGAGCCTGGTCAAACGAGTGATCGTTCTTCCTACAGGCACTGCTGTTGGACTGGATGAGATAAGGAAAATCTGCCAAATCATTCGTCTGGTGGTCACGCATGGCGCCGAGATTAAAGAGAGGTTATCAACTAATTATGGCCCTGAATCAAAACGAGATGAGATTATGGCTAAGAATTCTGGGGAGAAGAGNNGTAGATGCTGAGGCGTGATTATGGGAAAAGACTTTAGAAAAAAATTTATCGTACTGATAGCTTTTGCCGTGGCTGGCATGCTATTTTCTACGAGCGCGTATGGGTTGTCCTGGTTAGATCCTGCATGGAGTTACCGAAGCGCTGTGGATATTGCCAACCCCGGTCAGTCAGATCTCAATGACTATCAGGTGCAAATCGCGCTGGACTCCTCATTCCCTTTTTCTAACGCTAACAGCGATGGAAGTGACATACGCGTTACAGCGGCAGATGGCGCGACACGTATCCCATTCTGGATCGAGACATGGAGTCCCGCTACGAGCCAAGCCAGTATATGGATAAAAGTTTCTGATATACCTGCCAACGGGACTACAGTGTTTCTGTACTATGGCAATCCAAACCCTGTGGACCCTTCAGTGGAAAGTCCCCCAGCGGGGCCATTTACAAAAGCTCCGGGGAACCCGATCGTCCCGATAGGCGATCCGGGGAATGGACAGAATCTTCTGGCGGAAAACATCGTATACGACAGTGTGACCCAACACTATTGGATGGTCTTTTCGAACTACCGAGGTCAGGGAGGAGTGGGCCTGGTCTGGTCGGATAACCCAACTGACCCGACCTCCTGGAACTGGTATGGGAATGTGTACAATAACCCTGGGAGTTCTACTAATGGTTCGTTTGCTCCATGCCTGGTGAACTATAATGGGACTTGGTATATTTTCTTTTCTGATTGGTCAGGCCCTTTCGACAATCCTCATAATATTGTAGTGATTACAGCAACGAGCATTACCGGTCCGTACAGCGCAGAAACCGTTGTGCTGAGTCCAACTGAACCTTGGGAAACCTGGCGGGTGGACGAACCTTATGTGTTTCAACGGGATGACGGGATGTGGATCATGATGTATATGGGGGACTCAACTGGTTACAATCCTACTCCTACGGAACAAGTGGGCTATGCATACGCAAACAATATCCTCGGGCCGTACACAAAATATGCGGGCAACCCGGTGCTCGCTCCTGGCAGTCCGGGCTCATTCGATGCAGGAACGATTGCGGATCCATGGGTTATGCCATGTCCGGGCTACTACTGCTGGCAGGGAAGCTACTACATTGGCTATTCGGCGAGCCCGACGAGTAATGGGCCCTGGCAGACAGCCTATGCAACGACGTCGGACTGGCAGACGTTCATAAAGCATGGGATTCTCCTCCCAGACTCACCTTCGGGCTGGGATGCCATCAACAGCTTCCGGGGCGCAGTGTACCAGATTGGCGATACATACCTTTTACCTTATACCGGTGGTCAATATGAGATGGGCATCGCGACTCAGCCAGTAATTGGCGCGTCAATCATCAATAATCCCGATGCTGTATTTGATTTTTATGATGATTTTAACGGAACCGCTCTGGATACTACCAAATGGGCAGTTGCCGATGGCAGTGCGAGCCAGGCGGTTGAAGCAGGGGGGACGCTGACGCTGACAGCGACCAGTGCTTCCTTTGTGACGATCGCGAGTTTGCAAAGTTTTGGAATGAACAACATTGTGGAGGCGCGAGCGCAGCACCCTCAACAGGGCGTACTCAACATGGTCGCGGAGGTTGGTCTGAATGCTGATTTTGGAGATATGGTCCGAATAGCGGATGATTACCCTCCGAGTTTACCGACAAGCACGAGCACATGGAACAGAGAGGCGGCGTTATCTGGGCAAGGAGATAGCAACTGGAACGCAATGGCTGAGGCTGCCGATCAGCAGCCGCACATATTCAGTATCTACAGGCTGAGTTCGGATGTGGCTGGATTCCAAATCGATGAGAATCCCGTTGAGTCTGTATCGACGAATGTGCCTACCTCCACCCTCCCAGTGTTTCTTATGTCCTATACTGAGGGAGCTAACAATCAGTTTATCGTCGACTGGGTCCGTGTCCGCAAGTTTGTCTCCCCTCAACCCATCACCATATTGGACTCTCCGAATCAGATTACGATCAGCCCTTCCACGGCCTCAATCAGTACGGGAGGAACCCAGAGTTTCGATGTACGGGCCTTTGATCAGTACAGTTACAATCTGGGCGATGTAACTGCCTTGACGACTTTCACAATCTCACCGGATGGCTCATGCACAGGGGCCACCTGTACGGCAAGCGTAGCAGGTGCACACACGGTGACTGGCAAATATAGCGGGATAACGGCAACTGCAAGTCTTCAGGTGAGCACAGCTACAACTAATAATCCTGTGCCGACAACAACAAGCCTCAGTCCAAGTACAGCGATGCCCGGAGGTGCGGGGGTCGCGCTTACGGTCAATGGCACCAGCTTCGTGTCTAACTCAGTAGTGCAATGGAATGGGTCGAGCCGAACAACGACATACGTCTCTTCGACCCAGTTGACGGCGGCG
>DMNE01000423.1:0-11494 GCA_003453735.1 Nitrospiraceae bacterium
GGGTAGAAAATTGAGCAAAAATGGGTAAGAAGAGAGAATTCCTTTGGAAACGTTTTATGGAGGGACACCTCCATCAACGGTATGAATCGATAACACTCAAAGTACATCGGAGTTGTCTTACGGCCTTCGAGACTGAAGGAGGGTCTCTACGGCCTGCAGACAACAGGAATTAAATTAAATTGAAGAAATAAAGGGAGCATTGTTTCAGGTCCTTGGTTATAATAATTCGCCAAAAAAACCACAACCGAGGGAGAAACAATGCTCATAAAGACAATACTCAATAAGGGAGAAAAGTTCAAGTCCTTCGTCTACGGGAAGGTAACGATGGAGGAAGTTGAAGGCAAAGAGGCGCTTGTAGTTGAAGTACACCCGAGGAAGAATGCAAAAGGGATATGCGTAAAATGCGGTAGGCGGTGTTCGACCTATGATACTCAACTGTCGCGGTTATTTGAATACCTTCCCCTCTGGGGGATACAGGTATTTTTGAAATATGCACCGCGCCGTACGGACTGCCGCAAAGATGGGGTGCACGTAGAACTGCTTCCGTGGTCTGAGGGGAAAGAGCATATGACAAAAACCTACATGGTGTTTTTATCGAGGTGGGCCAAACGGATCTCCTGGAAAGAGACGGCGGAGGTCTTCATGACGAGCTGGGACAGTGTTTTCCGTGCAGTGAACTATGTGGTGCAATATGGGCTGAAGCACCGGAATCTCGACCAGATAGAACAAATAGGAGTTGATGAACTGCAAGTTTTTCGTGGGCAGAAGTTTCTGACGATGGTCTACCAGATCGATAAAGGGTGCCGCCGCTTGTTGTGGAGCGGTCCTGAACGAAAGGCAAAGACGCTGCTGAAATTCTTTCGGGAGTTTGGTCCTGAACGGAGTGGGTTGCTCAAGTATGTGTGCAGCGATATGTGGGCTCCCTATCTGAAGGTTATAAAGAAGAAAGCCCGCAATGCGCTGAACATTCTCGATCGCTTTCATATAATGAAGAAGTTTAACGAAGCCATTGACGAAGTGCGCAGGGAAGAGGTCAGAGAACTCAAGGAGACTGGACAGGAAGCGATTCTCATCAATGGGCGATGGATATTGTTAAAACGCACTGCTCATTTGACGGAGAGACAGGTGGTCAGGCTGAAGGAACTATTAAAAACAAATCTCACTTCTATAAAAGCGTATCTGATGCGGGAAGACTTTCAACGATTTTGGACATATCATATGCCGGCATGGGCGGATAAGTTTCTGGAAGACTGGGCAAACAGGACGATGCATTCAAATGTTGAACCGATGAAGAAAGTTGCCAAGATGTTGCGAAGCCACAAAGAGCTTATTTTGAATTGGTTCAGGGCTGAAAGAGGACTTTCTTCCGGCATTGTTGAAGGGTTAAACAACAAGGCAAAACTCACTATCAGAAAAGCATATGGTTATAGGACGATGAAACACCTGCAAATAGCCTTGTATCATACATTAGGCGATTTGCCCGAACCAAAAACTACCCACAGATTCTGCGGATGAGGCATAATGGTAAACTTTTCCGTCAGGGCCTGGGCGACTAACAGTCGATCGAAGGGGTCACGGTGATGAAACGGCAGCTTCTCAACTTTCGCGACATGATGTAGCTTGATGTCCAGCAGAGTAAAACCATTGGCTGCCAGTTGCTCTGATACAAAACGTTCCACAGGTTTGACCAGACGCAGCTTGCCGAGACTCGCTTTTATCGCCATCTCCCAGCAAGTGGCAACGCTCAGACAGCACTCATTATCCACATCTGCAATTGCTCGTCTGGCCTTTGCAGTGAGTTCGGGAGCGTCATCCCCCACCAGAGGAAAGTATGCGTGTCCAGAAGCAGGCGAGACATTAGACGTACTCCTTAAAATCCGCAGGCAATTCATCAAAATCAGGAGATACCGATAGTATCTGCCCTTTGGCAGAACCGGGCAGTCGCTCTTTTTTTCCTTTATTCACTGGTGACAACCTGACGAGCGGCTTATTGTCCTTAGCAATCACTATTTCTTCTCCCATCAGCGCCAGTTTTACCAGCTCGGAAAAATGAGATTTTGCCTCTGCAATATTATATTGTTTCATAAATCACCTCCACTATGGTCATCTTATATGACCATATTATGAGTTGTCAAGCTGCTATGCTTACAGTCTCTTTATGGAGATATCTTCCCATCCTTATTTCTTCGGGACTGAACATTGTGTGGATATCATAAATATCTATCACTTTTTTCAAACTTAGAATTGCTATATGAACTAACCGAAGTCGAGACCGAGCTAACATGATATGTTTATTTGGGATTCCGCCAGCAATCAACACTAATGTCTATTTGGTAAATCTGTCGGGTTATTTTGGTAATCAACATCAGAGAAGCGGGTACAAATGTATTCACTTGCCCTGATTTCTTATCCGTCACAAAGGCCCCTTGACTGGTTGACTCCACCTACAAACAAACACATTTCAAAAAAATGCAACAGTAAGGATTTCCAGGAGCTATGCACATGCTGCTATGCTCCCCAATATCCTCCCCAAAAAAGCTATTGTTGCGCAGCAGCGCGTGCTCTCTCAACCCGTTCCTCGGTGATCGGATGTGTCGAAATAAAAGAATAACGATGCCGTTTTTCTTTATGCTTCTCTGCCAGCCTTTCCATGATGGAAGCAAAGGCCGCTGGTGAGTAATTTCGTTTTTTGAGAAGATTGAAACCATAATCATCCGCCTCTGTCTCGAACTCACGGGAATACTTGGTCTGAGCCAATAAGACAGGCAAGCCGGCTACAGCAACACTGAGTGATGCAGCGTCACTCGTAACGGCGGCAGCAACAACGGCAACTGCAGAATTCTGAAGAATGCTCCTCATCGTGTGGCGAAGCTCCACGTGGCCTATCTCATGAGCCAATATCGCTAGCACCTCTTCTTCTGACTGTGCAATCTTAACCATATCGTCAGTAATAACAATTGTACCCCCGGGCAGAGCAAAAGCATTAGGGCCAATGAAAGAGGAGTTACGGAATTCTAACCGATAATAGTCCTTAAATGGTAAGTCACCGCAAAGAACCTTAAAATCTTCACGTATACGCCCCTGCTTTTCTTTCTCAAGTTGTGTCGGTCCGAACCACTTATTGCTGTCTAACCAATCTAAGGCCTGTTGGCCTAAGGCATGTTGGGTCTTAATGGGTATACGGGTGGCAACATGGTTCGCAACCGCCGGCAAGCCATAAAAGTAACCGACCAGCAACATGGCCGCGATGATCGCCACACACGTTAATGCTATACCCCAACGCTCCTCCAGCCAAGCCACTAATCCTTCAGATGAACTTTCTTGGGGAAGGGTATCGAGAACCTCATGGTCGGCACACTGAAATTGTGCGCCGTCGGGCAGAGTGATGAAACGGTCGGCTCGACCTGTTCTCGGCGATACAGTCATACTCCGTATCGAGTACCGCTTTGAAATTTCCTCTGCGTTGAGCGTTCCCTCTGGCCCAGCGAACTCGATCACGGCCGGCAGGACTATCGGATGAATGCCAGCGTAGTATCTCCCCTCAAGTATAGTATTTGCGCTCATCATAATGACAAATCCACATCAAAGAAATCTCCCAACTCTTCTCCTATCGCTCGTACGTCACCCGCTTCACTGCCTTTGAAGTCAGTTAGTTCGCTCTGCAGCAGCACATGAAGGTTATCGGCCCTGTACTTCAGGGTCCTCATTACTGCCCACGGAATTAGAGTCCCGACGGAGGCGATGATAGCAAGTGTATTTGTCAGGTATAATTTTGCCAGTGCTCTTGGACGAAGTGTGGATTCGAAGCGCAGCGGTCCAAGACGCGTTTGGTTCCAAGAGAGATTGCTGCCGCGAGCTTTAACGTAAGCGTATGCCAATACATATCCGACATAAAGCGGAATCGAGCCGAGCAGAGCCGGGACCTGCGACTCCTTTGAGAACGAGAAAATAGTTACCTCAAGTATGCCAACGAGAATCGCCGCCAAAAAAAGTAATAATCCAGCGCTAAAATATATCTTGAAGAACTGACCGCCAGTGGCGGAAAATTCACCTTTCCTATCGCCATAGGATGTATGGCCGATGATGAATCCCTTGAATCGCTTTATCCACCAGGGAAATAGGAGGCCGAAAATGGTAAATGCCGCTGCGACAACTGCTGTCATTGGATACCTGCTCAGCCCTTTAAATGACCCCGCAATAATTACTGCTGGTATAAGTCCCCACGCATAGAGCTGCTTTACAGCACCTCCATATCCTCCATCAAATCGAAACGTCATGTTTCGATAAGCGGAATAGCGCGCGTTGAATGCTGCAGAGCGAACTATGACCCATGGTGCCAAGACCGTACCTGCTACTAACACATATGGCAGGAACGAGGTGAAGATATGGTTTGACAGATAATAAGCAGAGAAGGCGACCGCTGCAATAATACGACCCTTTAGGATTGGAATAGGGCGACCCAAGTACTGAAAGGGTGTACCGTCGATCAGAGTGTGGGAGTAAAAATAACGTTTCTTGCGGACTTTGGCCCACGCTGAAAAGATACCTAAAGTGAGCAGGCTTAAACATAGATTTACAATCCAAATCCGGAAGTATTCTCGGGCCGAACCGTTGAATTTGAGAGTCAACTCTCGTGTCGGCTCTGTCATGCCAGCCTTTGACGCATGTAGCGAACTCCTAGCAGCTTCTGGATTTAACCTGTATAGCGTGAGATTGAGCCCGCATTTCTCGCAAAAATCCTGATCAGTATAGGAGTATTGAAAACAATCAGGGCAAAAACTCACTCTCGTGAGTTTTATGAAAGGATCCTCAAGCTCGTAGCCGCAAGTGCACCTGACCATAGCATCAGAAAATTCTATTCTGCCACACTCAGGGCATTTCCAGGCCATTAATCGTTCCCCCGTTTAGTCCTTCTTGCGAGGATTGCTGTTGCAATATGAGGACATTCAGGATTTTGACAAAATGGCATTGAATCCCCCTCCAAGACTTCTATTTCATTTTACGTAACATGACATAATTACACAATAGGGACGATTTACATTCGAACTCCACAGCACAATACAACGCTTAACCGGTGTTTGGTACAGGAAGAAGTCTCGCTTGGTAATATTTTTGCGATGCGGTGACTGCCGCCCGAAATCAATACGAATGTCAACTTGGTAAATCTGTCGGGTNNCTTGCCCTGATTTTTTATCCGATACAAACGCTCCTTGACTGTTGACTCCGCCGACAAGCTAACGGGTATTTGTCCTTGCAACTGCTGCGGATTACCGAATGCAACCGAATGCAATATTACGCCGATACACGATTTGAGACCTCAATGAGATTCATGTCTGGGTCACGGAAATAGACTGACAAAATTGGCCCTGTGGCCCCCGTACGCTGAATCGGTCCTTCAATTATGGCGACCTTGCATGATGAGAGATGGGTCAACACTTCGGACATGGGAACTGAAGTGATAAAACACAAATCGGCAGAGCCAGGCGTTGGATGCTGAGCCTTTGGCTCGACTTCTTTTCCATGTTCGTGCAGGTTGATTTTCTGAGAACCAAATGATAAAGCCTTGCGGCGGCCACCGAACGTTAGGGTTTCTATGCCCAAAACCTTTGAATAGAAATCGCTGGTGACATTGATGTCTTTAACGGTTAGTACTAGATGATCAAGGCCGTCAATTTTCATGGCAATCCTAGAACGTAGGCCTAACATATTATTCTCGAAGTTATATCATAATCTGTATAACATCCGCAGTAGAATATTATCTATCACTTTCATTACTCTTTCTCAACAATTATTAATCGTACTATGCACAATTATATCACCCTTGCTATGTGAGGTATACGGAAAGAAACCGAAAATAGTTTTAGTACACTTTTTTAAATTGACCGAAGACTTCTTTGCCCCTAAGTCGTGTCGCGTTAGGTCATGTCTGTGACGTATCCTTCCGCCTTGGTGCTAAGTTGACACAAGTTCCACCTCAGTAGTATAAAATAGCGTGAATTATAAGGAAGCCCTTGGGGCGGAAAAGCCGAGTAAGTCGTTGGGGTGAACGGAGGGCGCATGCGCTGGTACTACTACATTGCTTACTTCTTAGGTGGGGCGTTTCTAGCGAATGCGATGCCCCACTTCGTAAGCGGAGTGTCTGGGCATTCGTTCCCCAGTCCGTTCGCGAATCCACCGGGGGAGGGGCAGTCGCCGGCGCTGGTGAACGTGCTTTGGGGCTTCGCCAACCTCGTCATCGGCTACTTGCTCATCTGCAAGGTGGGGACCTTTGAGCTGAGGCGCTGGCGGCATGTTCTCTTGGCCGGGGCTGGAGCGCTCTTGATGGCCGTGATGCTCTCGCAGGCATTCGGGAAGATTTACGGCGGGCTGTGACAGGGGTTCCGATAGCAACTCACCGTAATCGGAGAGGTGGTACTACTGACCGGGAAGCCCCCATGCACCAATCTTAACGGGTGATGTTAGCGTTATAACTGCGTTACTGGTTTTCTTGAGGTTGTCGCAGAGGTGAGATGAAATGGTGAGCGATAGGGTCAAGCGGGTGGGATGGCCGATTGTTGTGCACTCCACACGGACGGCGGTAGCGGCTGTGGCTTCGTTGTTGGTAGCACGGTTGTTCCAGCTGTCGGAAGTGTACTGGGCGCCGATTACAACTCTCGTGATCACGCAGTCATCGCTGGGTACAGCGTTCACCGTTTCCTGGCAGCGATTCGTCGGAACGGCACTAGGAGCGTTGGTTGGTGCGATTGTGTCGAGTCACTTCGGATCGCACGTGCTTGTATTCGGTACTTGCGTATTCATCCTTGGGCTGCTTTGCGCCGTGGCGCATTCGGATCGAAGCGCATATCGCTTTGGGGGCGTTACGCTGGCCATTGTGTTGTTGGTGCCGCGAGAGGGTTCTGCATGGCGAATAGCCTTTCACCGGTTCGCTGAAGTGACCGTCGGACTTGGTGTGGCGCTGATATTGGCCTGGGTGTGGCCAGAGAGGGAAGAGACACCATCGGGGAAAAGTTGAATTCTTTTTTATTCCCTAGGACTCGATGGTCTCAATTGCTCTGAGACATGGCGGCAAATGAGTCCTTTTGACTCTGCCGAGCAGGGATACCCCGCGCTCGACATCGGCCTGAAGAATGTCAGATTCCGAAAGAAACCTTGCGTCTGTGTAAACAAGCCACGGTATTGACTTCAGGAAGAAGCCAAACTTTCCGAGTCTGCGGGGACATTTTGCGGATTTTGTCCCGCACTGAACAGGGAAAGGGGCTTTGCCATCACTTCACAGGATGGGCTGGTAGACCTTCAGGTCTTTCCTGTACTCAACATAGTTGGGTTTTTGGCGTACGTGCGTAGTTCAAACGAAAATACTCGGTGAGTCAAAGGGCAGGAAATAAAGAGTATGTGTAGTACTTGAGACCGGCTTGATCCAAATATCGAGGGATCTTCGGAGTTAATAACACTGACTAATCCTCGCATCTTAATTATTTGCAACACCATTTAGAGGGCACCCGTCAAGCGTCAAACTACCCCTTCCGAGTTTTTTCTTCTCTCCCTTAAATCTGAGCTACCGACGGTCATTTACCTTTACCGTTATTTCGTTGAGATCGGTGTTTAATCTTTGCTGCACCAAACACCCATTAGAAGGCTTTTAGGAGAAATGCACTTGTAACGCCCTGATGACTGACGGATGCCACCGGACGACATGAGAAAGGATAAAGACGATTTCCAGGCTGAAAACATAGTCAGCCGAAAAAACCTCCTGTGGCACACGTTCAGGTCCATCCGGTATTAGATTTTTTTAATAGTTCCCTGTGACATTTCTATACCACATTTCTTGGTCCCCCGTTGCCTCACATGAAAAATCTATACGAAATGGGTTCTTTTCTCTTCATTCTATGTCGTGTTATAATGCGTCAAGTTCATCGATTTACCCACACTAAGACACGATGAACCAAACCAAAAGGAGGCGTCATGAAAAAAAAAGAATTCTTATGTATGCTTCTTGTTGTATTCGCGGTTGGTTTGATGTCCGCTTCAGCAAAGGCGTCGGAATTCAAGATCATTATCATGCAGGACGATAAAGATGCTGCTGAGAATTTTCAGCCTTTGCTGGCATATCTTAAAAAGAAAGGCGTTGGCGCTGCTCTTATTGGCGCTCCAAATTACTCTGCTGCTGCAAAGATGTTTACAGAAGGGAAAGGTGATGCGATGTTCAGCGGTTCCGGCGTCGCCGGAACCTTGATCATCAAAGACCTGGCAACCCCGACAGTTAGACCTTTGACAAAGGAAGGCTACAGCACATATTGGGCTGTTGTCATTGCAGCAAAGGGTTCGCCTAAGTTCACAGGTACTGCTGACTATTTTAGCAACAAAAGAGTGATATTTACTGCTGTTGCTTCCGCGGGAGAGTTCTTCTACCACTCTATCCCAAACATCAAAAATGTGAAGGCAACAATTGATATCGCTGCCTCCCATGGTGTTGCAATAGATGCGCTTGCGAGGGGCGCTGCTGATGTGGCCATAGTGAAGAATCGTGTATGGGACAACAAGAAGAAAGACTATCCAACCCTTGAGATGGTAGGAGAGGATAAGGGTGAAAATCCTGACAACACCCTGATGATTTCAAAAAAGGCTGACCAGAAGACCGTTTTAAAGATTTCTGATGCCCTGCTTTCTTTGAAGGAAGATACCTCTTCTGAGGCAGCGGCAGTTAAAGAGAAACTGAAAATTCAGGGCTTTATTAAGACAACGAAGGAAGATTTCAAACATACCCTTTCATTGCTTAAAAAGGCAGGCGTTACAAAAACATTTGATTTCAAGTTTTAACAGTTAATAATTCTTAAAAGGGGACGGCAGTGCCGCTTCCTTTTTAAAGACTTTATGTCAGAGAAATATTTATGACCACGAAAAAGATAAGGGAGATTGCCAAAGAAATGGGTGTAAAGGCCGGGAATAGAATAAGGCCGACTTTCTGCGCACCATTCAGCGCCAGAAGGGAATTTTGACTGCTTCGGCACCAGAAGAGAAACATGCGATCAGTTTAACTGTCTCTGGCAGGATGATTGCTTAGACCTGACGCAGCTGGACTGCTCGACAGCTTTTAGAGGAACAAAATGAAGATTTTCTCATTCAGCACTGTCCGCAACAAATTCATGATTCCGATGCTTATACTGACTGTGCTGCTCCTCTCCCTGTTGGGAATGTTTATGGCAATGAATAGTGTCTCAGCCATCAAGAGTATGCTGCAATCGAAGGCTAAAGCAATGACTGACTTCGTGGCCAAAGTAAGCATCACTTCTTATAGGAATTTTGACTACCTTGCCCTCGACAATCTTGTTCAGGAGATAGTGAAAGACCCAGAGGTGGATTTCGCCGTATTCTATGACCCAAAGGGAAACCCTCTGACGAAAGAAGTGAAGAAAAGCGCATCGCCCTTCATTGTTCTTGACCGGGAAATCGTCGACGAAAATGGCTTAAATCTTGGTCATCTAAAGATTGGCTTTAACAGGAAATCCATATCGAGCAATATACGTAGAAGCTTCATAATCCTCTCCGTAAGCATTGTTGTTGCAATATTTTTATTCGCATTCGGAATGAAAATGCTCAGTGAGCAGGTTATAGTCCGACCAATTATGCAGATGGAACAAGTTGCGGAGAAAATGGCCTCTGGGGATCTCAAAACCGCGATAGAAACAGCCGGCAATGAT
Source organism: Nitrospiraceae bacterium (assembly GCA_003453735.1). GTDB lineage: Bacteria > Nitrospirota > Thermodesulfovibrionia > Thermodesulfovibrionales > UBA9159 > UBA9159. Next base: position 9,699 of record DMNE01000423.1, read on the forward strand.
GAGTTTGCGGCGCTCGGCAGAGCAATGAACAAGATGGCATCCAATCTTAAGGATATGCTCATAAAGGTGAGAGCAGTATCAAAAAAGGTTTCTGAGGTAACGGGGGGGATTGCGCTCTCATCGGTGAAGGTCCTTGCTGGTTCAAACGTGCAGCATGAGACAGTGGAAAGAACCTCGAAATACATAGCGGAGATAGACAACTCCATATCTTCGGTTGCCATGGCTGCTGATAATCTTGCGACTTCATCCGAGAGGGCATCATCTTCGGTAACCGAGATGGCCACATCCATAGAAAATGTCGCGGAAAGCGCGAATGTTTTTTCGATCAACGCTTCAGATGCTGCTACATCCATTGAAGAGATGGTTGCTTCCATAAAAGAGATTGCTGAAAGCCTTGAACTTATCTCAATATCTTCTGAAGAGACCGCTTCATCCATTGCCGAGATAAATACAGCCGTAAAAGAAGTTGAAAGGAGTGCCATTGAATCGGTTAGTCTTGCCGAGCATGTTACTGCAGAGGCATCTGGAAAGGGCATGAAGGCAGCGAATGCCGCCATAAAAGGTATGGAGGAGATAAAGACCAACGTTGGAGCGATCGCAGAGGTCATCAACAGACTTGAGAAAAGGTCTGAGGAAATAAGGGAGATACTGAAAGTTATAGCAGATGTCGCAGACGAGACAAACCTTCTTGCACTTAATGCAGCGATACTTGCTGCCCAGGCCGGGGAGCATGGAAAGGGTTTTGCTGTGGTTGCAGATGAGATAAAGAGTCTCGCAGAAAAGACATCGCTTTCAACCAAGGAGATCGATGCATTAATAAAGTCGGTTGAGGCAGAGACAAGAGCAAGTGTTGATCTGGCCAAAACGGGAATAAAGAGCGTTGAGAATGGCGTAAAGCTGGTAAAAGAGGTGAATATTGCTCTCACGAGCATTCTTGACAGTTCAAATCCATCTACTGAAAAAGCAAAGCTGATACAGAGAGCGGCGACAGAACAAGCCAATGTTATTAAGGGGATAACAGAGTCGATCAGAAGCATAAGCGAACAGATAGAACATATCTCAAAGGCAACCAAGGAGCAGAGCACGGGCAGCAGGCAGATCATAGAATCGATAGAACGCATAAAAGAGCTTTCCCGTAACGTAAAGAATGCCACAAATGAGCAGTCCATCGGCGGTAGGCAGATATCGGAGACCATAGAAACTATATCCAGGCAGGCTGTACAAATTGCAGACGCAACTTCCAAGCAGCGGGACAGAAGCAGAGAGATAGTGAAGGTGATAGAGAACATAAAGAAGATTGCCGACGAATCTGTGGGTATTTCCAACACAATGAATCTGTCCATAACGACGCTGGAGGAAGAGACAAAGTCATTACTGGTGGAACTTCAGAGGTTCGAGGTCTAATGTGCATATTCAGCATACAGGAAAAAGGGAAGGAATCAACTGAGAGGCACTGATTCAATAACTGTTATTGAAAAAAGGCTGTTAAGAACAGGCATTTAATCTGAGAGTATATTTTCTTTTTCGCCTTTCGTTCTATTGCCAGGGTTAGGAGCGTTTATACCGTTGAGGAGATCCCTAAGAAAAAGGTTCAAATGGCTGATCAATGGGAAGAATCAAAAGAAACAATCAAGGAGAAACTGAAACTCCTTGGCGAAAACTACCTCAAACAGCTCCTTGAGAGGCTCAATGAGATTGAGGCTTGTTACAAGGCGCTGCTGAGAGAATCAGGGATTTCGTGTGCGGATTACGACATGCTAATTGAGATTGTCAGGCTTCTGTCAGCGACGCAGAGT
>DMNE01000423.1:11545-21896 GCA_003453735.1 Nitrospiraceae bacterium
TCGACGGCGTTTATTATCGCTCGTAACCAACACGGGCCGAGTTTCGCCCGACGTTTAGTTCCAGCAGAAATCTTTGCACAGACCAACAATCTGGCTGTGCGAAGTCCTCAATGTAGGTTTGATTGAGGGAGNNATTTGTCAGATCTGCGTGGACGATAGAGTCTGGAAGTGTTCAGTACGAATGGAAAGAAACAGGATCAAAATATGACACCGATGTTGATTCCAGGAAGTACATCACTGTCTACGTTTCTCGACTCCCCAGTCCTTTGCTATAACTACCCCTATAAATGCCCTTTAAACAGCCCTAGAACGCTTAAATTCATTGGGGCATTCCTATAGGGAGGATGAAAAAAGGGGCTTAGCTTTCGTTTAAATGCTGTTCCGCTAAGTGGAACTATCGTTGCTGAATGGTATAGCAAAAAGGGTGTCGGTCACACTTATCCTTGCTGGGAATAAAGGACTTATCAAAGAGAGCTGTTCATCCTGCACATGGAAAGAATTTGTACCCCGTAACAATGTTGATGCCCAAGGACCAATACCCAGAGGTATGTTGTTCCCTCTTGACAGCCATTTGATTCTCCATCCTAGGCAGGATGTCAGGGTAGAGTCAGACGCCCGCGGTTTTCTCAGGGCCTGCTCTCTTCTGTAGCGTTTTCCTCCAGTAATAACCTTCCGGTGGCATTTCGTAACCACAACTAAAGTATAGGTCCAGACGCACCCATTTCGAGCTACAGCGGGACAGCGAGTGAAGGTTGTTCTTTTGTCCATAGCATACTATAATGAGCATATGAGCATTACAAAGAGGGCAAAACAAACTATCGACTCCCCGCACAATACAGAAAAAAGAGGAGCGGCTCCTCCCTGCGGCAAGACCACAGGGGATTAACTTCTTTTATGAATGAACGACGATTTAAATATATGCGTGAAGACTTTGGCGACCTGCCAGTGCGGCTCCGACATCTCACCATCTATTTAAATTTCCTTAGTGATCAAGTTGAGGCGACCTGCTGCCTTGAGATGACGGCGCTTCGGGACCTGGCCGAATTCCCCTTAGATGCCAATAGTCTCGATATCCTTGGCATCGAATGGGTCACTGGTCCCCAAGATGAGAAGGGGCGAAAACTGGACTATGAGTACCAGCGAGATCATAACAGGCTGACGATCAAGTTCTCTCACGGGATATCAAAGGGACAGATTTTTTTTATTCGCACCCGCAGCAGATGCTATCCTTCCGACCATATTCTCGAGGGCATCTATAAAGACACGACTCCTCGCGGCGCGCCTCAGCAGTTTATGTCCCAGTGCCAGCAGTGGGGATTCCAGCGGATCATGCCGATCATTGACGACTGCAGGGCCAAGTGCACATTCACGACGACTATTGAGGCTGACCAGGCCTATACCCACCTCATCAGTAATGGAAATGTCAGCAAGAGACATAATCCCAACGGCAGTCCGGTGCAAAAGCAGGGGAATGTTTTGCGACAGGTGATCACTTACGAGAACCCCGTTCCTATGGCCCCCTACCTCTTCATCGCCTGCGTTGGTACTTGGGACACCCTCGTTGACCAAGTGACATATCCGTCAGGAAAAATGGTCAGACTTGAATACCTTGTCCCGCCTGGATCAGTCAGCGACGTGCGCATCCCCATGCAGATATTAAAAGAGTCGATCCTCTGGATAGGAAGAACCCAGGGTTATGAGTATACCGGCGATTGCTACCGTACGATCTGCATGAACAAATCGAACTTCGGCGGCATGGAGAATGTGGGCAACACCACCATAGTGACCGACGCCGCTCTCATCAACGAACATACTCTGGATTCTGCCCTCCTTTACTCTCACGGGGTGATCGTCCATGAGTTCGAACATAACCAATGTGGCAGCGAGACAACGATGGAAACGCCCTTTGATGTCTGGTTGAACGAGGCATACACTGTCGATGTGGAGAGACAGTTCATGGCCGACGTCTTTGACCCCTCATTTATCAGGCTCAACGAGGTAGAGAGCATCAGAAATCCGCTTTTAGGCCCCCTGACCATGGAAGACGCCGGCCATGTGGGTCGGATCGTAAGAGAGGGATTTAACGACCCCGACGAACTCATTGATGGGGTCACCTATGTGAAGGCTGCCGAGGTTATCCGGATGCTCAGGCTCATTCTCGGTGATAAGGCCTTTCACGAGGGCAAGACCCTTTACTTCTCCCGCTTCCGCAACGGCAACGCCAATACCGATCAGTTTTTTGAGTGCTTCGAGGAAAACTCCGGGTTGTCCCTGGAACAGTTCAAGCAAGGATGGCTCTATACCATCGGCTATCCGAAGGTTACCGCCGAAACAGGATACGATCCCGAAAAGAGACAGTACCGAATCTGTTTTCGTCAGGAGACACCTTCAGGCATAGGCCCCTTTCATCTTCCCGTTGTATTGGAACTTGTAGATAAGTACGGGAAGGCCCTCCCCGAAACACACCGAGTCTTTCAACTGAAGGAAGCCCGCGGCGAACTGGTCTTCGACGATATCGGAGAGGCCCCTGCCTTCGCGTCTATGCACCGCGATTACTCATTCTATGGAACCTTCGGCCATGAGAACGCACAGCTAGAAACGCTGGCCTTACAGGTGAAGTTAGATTCCAACGCTTATAACCGTGTAGACGCCATGCGACAACTCACCGACGTGGAACGCATCAGGCTCATGACTGGTTCAGGGCAAGAGGTGAACGAACGGTGGCTGGACCTTTACGGAGAAGTCCTCTTGCAAATGCAGTTGCAGCCGTCGGTAAAGGCCTTTTTCCTGAGGATTGATGAACAGCCAATGGACCGCGCCTATACCACGTGGTTTCAGGAGTTGGTGGTTGCGCGCGAGGAACTGATGCGCGCAGTCAACAAACGGCACAAAAAGACGCTCGTTGGGCTCTTCGAAAGTTTGGATACGTATTCACAATCCGAGAAGCGTTCTATCCAGTGGAGTATTGAGGCCAGAATGCTCAAAAACGTGCTCCTTGAGCTTATTGCAATCGATGATGCACCGGAAAGCCATAGCCTGATCCTCAATCACTTCAGGGCAGCCACAACAGCCACTGACCGGGTCGCCGCCCTCACAGCCCTCAACAGGAGTTCCTCCCCGCTCCGACATGCCGTGCTGGAGGAGGCCTACAACACGTGGCATGACCATCTGAGCGGGTACGCCAACTATCTTCGCACCATCTCAAGCGGCACGTGCAACGACGTCTTCGAGATGATCAAGACGGAGAAGGAACGGCAGGGGTTTGTCATAGCGCAGCCCACCTGGGCCCGTGCACTCTTTCTCCCTATGGCAACGAACAACAAGATGCTCTGGACTGACGAGGGCATCACGTGGTTGGCTGATACTGTCATAGAGCTTGCGCCGATCAATGCAATCATCGCCAGCAAGCTCCTCAATGCCTTCCAGCATGTGAAGCGACTCAAACCCGTCCTCCGTGCAAAAGCGACGGCTGCTCTGGAGCGCATCGTCAGCAGCGTCCCAGAGGCCAAGATCCCTACAGTCTCAGGCCAGGCTCGGGCGTATCTGAAAAAATAAGCTCGAATTAATTTAACCGTAGATAAGCGGAAAACAAGAAAAAACAAATCAAAGGGTTAACGGCTGTTGATATTCTTATAACAAAATATCAGAGTATTTGGACATGAAGCTAAGCGATCAGGAAAACTCGGTAATGACGTGATTCAAGAGATCAAAAGCAATGATACTCTGAAATGCATTCCCATCGTAGTTCTCATATCGGTGATCGGAATGATTGGATTCTCGAAAGATATGAGCTGCTTGGCGCTCATTGCTCTGTGTATCAAAGCCCCTCGGTCTGGATGAGTTTATGAAGATCATTAAGTCAATGCAGGAATTCTGGTTGACAATCGTGAAATTCCCTCGTGTATGGCTAGATGATATTACTATTCGAATTAGAGACAAGAAAGGGATGGTGGCAAATGACTGACAAAGAACCGATAAAGGTTTTGCTGGTCGAGGACGACGAGGGAGACGCTGAACTTTTCCGTACGCTGCTGCCAGTTCGGAAAACTGTTTCTATAGATCTGAAACGGGCAGAGAGTTTGTCGTCTGCTCTTGACCGTCTCACGACCGACACCTTTGATATCATCATGACAGACTTGGGCCTTCCCGAAAGCAGAGGCATCGAGACATTCCTAACGTTCCACGCCCAGTATCCCGATATGCCCGTAATCGTGCTGACGGGAATGAATGACGAAGAGCTTGCCCTCGAGGCGGTCAAAAAGGGCGCCCAAGACTATCTCGTGAAGGGAGAGGTTGGATGCGATATGCTCCTTCGCTCGATCCAGTACTCCATTGAGCGGCAAAAACTGCTTACACAATTGGAAAGGAGCCTGAAGGAAATAAAAACGCTGAAAGGGCTGATACCCGTATGCGCATGGTGCAGGAAGATACGAGACGACAAAGGTTACTGGAAGGTGGTGGAAAAGTATATTGAGGAACACACCGATGCTGCCTTCACTCACGGCATCTGTCCGGAGTGCATACAGAAGACCTATCCCGAAATATTCGGAGGAATCGCAGAAGAGACGACAGAAATCCTTGGCAGGCATGTTGAGCCGATAGTCGACCAAGAGGATGTCTCAAAAAAGATTCGCGTTCTCCTCATTGAGGATAACGAAAGCGATGCCGAACTTATCCGTGAGATAGTATCGGAAGCGAAAGACTTTCAAAGCGAGATCGAACATTCCAGCCGTCTCTCATCCGGTATTGCCCTTCTCGGGAAGAAAAGGTTTGATGTTGTCCTCACCGACCTCGAACTACCGGATAGCCAGGGCTTTGGAACCTTTATCAAAACACACTCTCTCTGCCCGGACATCCCGATAATTGTGTTGACCGGATTAAGCGATGAAAACCTTGCAGTAGAAGCGGTGCGCAGTGGTGCACAGGATTATCTTGTGAAGGGGCAGGTAGACAGCGCGTCACTGGTAAAGGCCATCCGGTATTCTATAGAACGCCAGAGATTGCTGACTGAGTTGGAAAGCAAACTGAAGGAAATCTCGAAACTTGAGAGAGAGCGCAAGAACCTCCTCTCCATGTTCGCTCATGATATCAAGAACGCTCTCGTCCCTTCGATAGGCTTTCTGACAAGGCTTCTCTTGGGCAGGACGGAGAATCTAACTGATGACCTTACCACAATCAGGGACGAATTGATGACGGCAGAGCGTCTGCTGGCAAACTTCATCAACTTCTCAAGATTTGACTCCGAGAAGTATAGAGCGATTAAAAAAGCCTTCAATATTGAGGCAGCGATACGTCAACAGGTTGAGAGCTCTAGGACAAAGGCGGAGCAGAAGAAAATACGTATCGAATATGTTCTGTCAGAGCAGCCTTTCCCTGCCATTATGGCAGATGAGGGGATGTTGCAGAGAGTCATAGCAAATCTCCTTGATAATGCTATCAAGTACACCAGTCCCGAAGGAACAGTAACCGTGAAGGTCATGAACGTGGGAAACGATGTTCTTGTTAAGTTTCAGGATACTGGCATAGGCATATCCAACGAGCACATCCCTTACATTTTTGATGCATTCTACCGCGCAACCGATGAACAGAGAGGATCAGGGCTCGGCTTGTCCATCGCCAGAACGATCATAGAAGCGCATGGCGGAGAAATCTGGGTGGAAAGCACACCAGGCGAAGGAAGCACCTTCAGCTTCACCTTGCCGAAGAGCTAGGGTTAACAGCTGCTGACTTTTCTCTAGCTAAAAGAAACCAGAGAAAGCGAAGAATTGCTAAAGACTCGGGCGATTTTTCTGAAGGTATCGGAGTATTGAGTATTGTCGAATTTCCTTGACGAAAGGTTCAAGACATGCTATTCTACTTGTAGAATTTTAGAAGTTTTTGACGTTTATGAGGCCACAAAGACTTTTGACTTTGTGGNNTGGTTTAACGACAGCAAAGGTTTTGGATTCATTACGCATGAAGACGGAAGTGAAGCGTTTGTCCACCATACGTCCATTCAAGGTAATGGCTTTAAGAGTCTTGCCGAAGGTGACAAGGTCACCTTTGATACCGAAAAAGGCCCGAAAGGCCCTAAGGCGATCAATGTCGTCAAACTCTAATTAGTTGAAAAAGGCCCCTTCCTGTTGGAGGGGCCTTTTCATCTAGCTTCTACTCGACACGAAAGGAGTTACTGCAATGACCAAAGGGAAAGTAAAATGGTTCAACGATTCCAAAGGCTTTGGCTTTATTACGAGAGATGACGGTTCTGACGTCTTTGTCCACCATGCTTCCATTCAAAGCAACGGGCTCAAAACTCTTGCCGAAGGTGATATGGTGAGCTTTGATGTTGAAAAAGGCCCGAAGGGCCCCAAGGCAATCAACGTCGTCAGACTCTAAACCATTGAAAGTCCTCTCCGTTCTGTAGAGGGGACTGAATTGAAAGGCGAAAAATGACCTATCGTGAAAAGTGTGACGCGAGGATGAAAAGGACGCAGCAGAGACTTGACGCAGCCCTTATCTCCACGCGCTTCCCCGAAGTTTCAAGCATCGTTGTTGACATGAAACAGACTAGGAAAGGGATGGTAGCGTTCTGCTTATTGAGAACTCTCAATTTTTCATCCGACAGTCATGCCCATTTTCATGTTGAATGCCTGAACAAAGATTGCAAAGATTGTACAGAGGGCTTTGATTTGGAGCAGGTCGTTGCTGCGATGGTGAGAAGTCATACATTCTCGAGAGAAGGGGAGTTGGTTTGTGAAGGAAATGGTCTCACTTCCGGTCATGTGAACATTACTTATAACGTTACGATACAATACAATGGGAATTCAGAAATGCTGTGAAGTATTCGGCGATGGCACGATATATCGTTATCTGAGAAAAAAAGAAACGCAAGGTCAAGTGCCTTTCAAATAGCGACTATGGTTCTTCCTTCGTTAGGCAACCTTTTTCAAAGAAGCCTTGCCGCTTGCCCCATCTCACAGATATAAAAAGGGTCTACTTTGTCAGAAGAAAATCACTTCACTCGTTTCTTGTTTGCGGGCTTTCAGAAAGAAAGTCCTGCTAGCCCATTACAGAAAGAAGGATACATGAGTTTTAGTTCGTTCAATCTCCATAGGCGGATCTTGGCAGGCGTCCAGGCGCTCGGCTATAACACACCGACCCCTATCCAGCGCAAAACTATCCCGCCTGTCCTCCAAGGACTCGATCTTATCGGCCTTGCCCAGACGGGAACAGGCAAAACTGCGGCCTTTGTGCTGCCGCTTCTCGAGCGCTTGATGAAAGGACCGCGCGGCACGGTCCGCGCCCTTGTCATCGCTCCGACTCGCGAACTGGCGGAGCAGATAGATCAGGCAATCGCCAGTATGGGACGGCAGACCGGCCTCCGAAGCGCAACTGTCTACGGGGGCGTGAGCGCGAATCTGCAGATACAAAAATTGCGCGCCGGAGTCGAGATCGTCGTTGCCTGTCCCGGCCGCCTGCTCGATCATATCAATCAGAGCACGATCAACCTTTCGCATCTGGAAGTGCTCGTACTGGACGAGGCAGACCGCATGTTCGACATGGGCTTCCTCCCCGATATCCGGAAGATCCTTAAGCACGTGCCGGCCAAGCGCCAGACATTGCTATTCTCCGCAACCATGCCCGATGATATCCGGCGGCTGGTCCACGAAGTCCTGCACGATCCGGTCATAGTGCAGATCGATCCCGGTGTACCTGCTTACGCTGTCGCGCACGCGCTGTACCCAGTGGCGCAACACCTCAAGACCGAACTTCTTCTTGAACTGCTGCGACATACTGACACAGAGTCCGTCCTGATCTTCACGCGCACCAAACACCGTGCCAAGCGTCTGGGGCAGCAGTTGGAGAGGGCCGGCCACCGAGCCGCATCGCTGCAAGGAAACCTGTCGCAAAACAGGCGCCAGGCAGCACTCGACGGATTCCGTAACGGCTCTTACCAAATCCTTGTTGCGACCGACATTGCGGCCCGCGGCATCGATGTTTCAAGTATATCTCATGTTATTAACTATGACATGCCCGCCACCGCCGACGCCTACACACACAGGATCGGCCGCACAGGCCGCGCTGCGAAGACCGGCGATGCCTTCACGTTCATCGTTCGCGAAGACGAGGACATGGTGAACAGCATCGAACGCATCCTCGGTGAAAAGATAGAACGTCGTACTCTGCACGGTTTCGACTATAAAAAGGCCGCGCCGAAATCGGGAAGCGTAGGAGTCCGGAAGCCCTTGCAGCGCGAGCCTTCCCATCGTCGTTCCGCCCTTCGGCATTCCTCCGGTTCAACGACTCAGAAGAACCAGGCGCACAAACCCGCCCCCTCTCGCTGAAAATCTTCTTCTGTATCTCTTCGAGCGTCGCATAGAGATGCATCGCCCTCGCCGGCGGAGCTTTGCCCGTGATCTCCTTCTCAGAATCTCATCTGTTGGAGGCCTGATAAAAATGACAGGGTTTTAACTCCCGCCCAGTGCCCTTGTGGAGGCCAATCCCTATATTTCTTGAAGAACTCGGTGAGATCCTCAAAGGTATCGATATCGTTCCAGAGTGGAAGGAGAGCAGTCCGTATCCCCAGTTTCACTGCCTTTTCGATACTTATGGAAAGCACGCTACCTGTGCTCCAGGGTATCCCGACGAAAAGTTCAGGACAGGCCTTCTGCATGGCTACCAAATAGTAGCCGCCGTCATCACATGGGCCGAAAACAACGTCTGAATTCCCAGAGGAAAGCTGCCTGAACGACTCCAGCACAAAAGACTTTGGAAGATCAGGGCTGTCGCTGTCAATGATTGACACAGCTTCATACCCTTCTGACAGCTTCTCTGTAAATATATTGCTCAACCTTTCTCCGAGATCGTTGCCTTTTTGTGCAAACAGCGCGAATCCATCGAGTAAGAGGGAATCGAAAGCTTTGCGGGCATTTTCAGGGGTATATGAAATGGCTATGTCACACTGGCCCTTCAAGTCGCTCATTTCAACCGCAGTGTCCTCAAGGAGACATTTGTAGAGTTCAGCAGCCTCAACGGAGGAAAGCCATGGGAAAAGACGCGTTTTAACATTCCCCGGCAAGGGTGCCTTGGCCATCACCACGAGCAGCCGCTTCTCTCTCCCGTCATTCATCTAAAGACTCCAGTGACCTCCGCAGCCCCTGCAGCATTTAGGAGGCAAGGTCGTTTGATGCTGTTTTCTGAATAGTTGATACTTATCCCCGAACCAAACATCGGCGAGCGAACTCTCAAAAACATTGCCCAGCACAATATAGTCATAGTCGGTAGTCGAAAAAGGAGATATGCAGCAGGGAAGCACATTGCCGTTGGCGGTGACATACATCAGCGAGAACGGACGGGAACATCTCTTCCATGGAGACAGCGACGTGGGCTCTCCCTGAATACTCAAGACTGGTTCTCTAAGGCCGGAGGCACTGAAGCGAAGGCCAAGTCTGTCGGCAATGGCCTGGCTTTCTCTTATTAGTCTTAGTGCCGCGGGATCAGTGCTATTGAGCGTCTCATCAGGCCTCGCCAGACCGTATCTTTCTCCATCGAGAAAATAAACCAGTCTCTGCAGATAGACTTCTTTGACGCCAACTTTGGCAGCCAGGCGTACAAAAGCAGGAAGCTCGGACATGTTTCCTCTGCTGCCAAGAAACCAAAGGGAAAGTCTCGGATTCGAGACCTGCTTTCTCTTTAAACTTTCGGAGAAGGAGGTCAGATTGCTTATAATGAGGTCGAATTTGTCGATTCCCCGAACCGCTGTGTAGCCGTCGGCCGACGCCGCATCAAGGGATATATGAAGTTCATCGAGACCGGTTTCAATGAGTATCTGCTGCCATTCCTCGTTGAGGAGTACTCCATTACTGTTAAAGTTCACAATAACATTCCTATCCTTAAGGTGTCTTATGATGGCGGGCAGCTCTTTGTTTAAGAGAGGCTCGCCGATTCCGTGTAATACAGCACGTTCCAGTTCAGGCACTTGGTCCGTTATCATTACGATCTCCTGAAGGGACATGTTCCTCTCTGGTTCCCACATTCCTCTGTACTGTATGCAGCCGCGGCATCTCAGGTTGCATCGGTTTGTTATCTCCAGGTAGAGACTCTTCGGAAGATTCAATTTTTCTCTTTCTATGGTCAGATAATCAGACAATCAACTCCCCCTCACGATGGTCGTGCAGATGCTTCCGGTGCGCAGTGGCTTCGCGGCCGCTGAAGACCTTCCTCTGAGACCCACGGTCCTCCCCCTGAACACTGGACAATACTCATCCGGCTCATCCGGGCGGCCTCTCAGCACGCGTCGGGCCGCACAGCCGCCCCCACAGTTCTCCAGATACCTGCAATTCCTGCAGAACACCGGTACATTATGCGTTTT